>NZ_CP017768.1:600000-900000 GCF_002813695.1 Methanobacterium subterraneum
AGAGGCATATCCAAGAAAAAGCTAAACACCTATGTAAAATTTTATCAATTCACTTTCAACAATGGAATAAACTGGTTTCAAAAAGCACTTGCAACCATTTTATAAAAATGTACACTTACAGGGAGATGAGCGTTTATTTTTAATGCGAATTATGTTAGTTTCTATTTTTAATTAGAATTAGATCTAGCTTCTATTTTTAAGTGTTGATGCTCGGCTGCCAGCAACATATCCGGTTGAAAAAGCCTGTTGAAGGTTATAACCTCCCCTTCGACCACATCCTGCTATTATTTCCCCTGCAAAATATAATCCATCAACCAGTTTTGATTCCATAGTTTGGGGATTTATTTCTTTTTTCGTCACACCACCACAGGTGACCAGGGCTTTGTTCAGAGGAAGATGTCCATTTATGGTTAAAGGGAGGGCTTTTAATGTTTCCTGTAGGTGTAATCTCTCTTTTTTAGTGATCTGATTCAACTTTTTATGAGGATCAACTGAAATGGTTTTTAAGATGGGGTCAATGGTGCTGTTAGGAAGGTAGTTCTTCAAATAAGTTTTCAAACTCTTTTTACTGTTATTCTGGAAATCCTCCATCAACTGCCCTCCCAATCCATCCTGTTTGATTTCTGGTAGAAAATCAATGTATAGCTTCAGATCCCCATGTTTATCCATTAGTTCCACAATCATATGGCTCATATCCAGGATAACTGGTCCAGAAACACCGAAATGGGTTAAAAGAAGGTTTCCTTGGGGAAATGCTATTTTTTTCCCTCCGTATCCTATCCTTAATCCCACATTTTCCAGAGTAACTCCCTTTAATTGATGCACCCATTCCTCTCGCACCCGTAGTGGAACACCCCCTGGTTTTAATTCGGTTATATGGTGACCTAATAATTTTGCAATGTCCAGTCCATCTCCAGTGGAACCTGTAAATTTATAGGTAACTCCACCAGTTGCAATTATAACTTTATGGGCAGTAATTAACTCATGAGCCGCTGAAGATAGTTTAAAAACTTTAGATATCTTTTGTAATTGTTTCATACGATAATTATAAAGAATTTTAACTCTGTATTCATCCAGTACCTTTTCTAAAACATCCACTACTGATTTGGCATTTTCGGTAACAGGGAATACACGTCCTTCTTCTTCCACTTTCAATTCAAGTCCATTGCTTTTGAAGAAATCCATAAGATCTTGGTTGGAAAACTTAGTGAAGGCGTCTCGGTAAAATGCACCTTTTTTTCCAAATTTTTCCAGGAAAACTTTCAGATTAGCAGTATTGGTAAGGTTGCATCTGCCATTACCAGTTAAAAGTAGTTTATGGCCTATTTTTTCATTCCTTTCCAGTAAAATTACTTTATTGCCCATTTGCGCCCCCTGAATAGCAGCCATACACCCTGCAGGTCCTGCTCCGATGACCGCAATGTCGTAGATTTTCATTATTATCATTTCCAGATATTTCTGAATTGAATGTGAGTGTTCCAGTTATAATTATCCGTAATGGACTTCAGTAATGTTTACATTTTTAAGAAGTTACATTAAAGATAAATCTTTAATTTATAATTAATTTTAATCATTCATGTTATTATTTTAAAGATAGGTTAAAAACAGGGAAAATTAAAAAAAATATGGATAAACTTTTTATCAACCTTACTAAAAGGTTGGATTATGGGGCCAACCTTCTTCTGTCCCTGGGGAATAATACAGTTTCTCGGATGTTTTTCATTCCGGTGATGCACATGGTGAACCTTTCTGCTCCTAGGCCCCATCCTGCATGTGGTGGCATTCCGTACTCGAATGCAGCCAGGTAATGCTGGAATGAATCAGGGTTAAGACCCTGCTTTTTGATCCGTTCTACCAGGAGGTCATGCTGGTGTACCCTGGTTGCCCCGGAAGATATCTCCAGGTCCCGGTACATCAGGTCAAAGGCGTAACTTTTTTCAGGTGCATCCTCGTGGGGTTGGACATAGAATGGTTTTATGTCACTGGGCCAGTTGGTTATGAAGTAGTAACCTTCCATTACTTCTCCCAGTGCCTTTTCAGCAGCCCGTGAAAGGTCTTCCCCGTGACTGAGGGGCACTCCCTTGGAGTTAACAATGTCAATAACTTCATCGTATTCTAAACGGGGGAATGGTAGTTCAGGTACTTCCAGTTCCACACCAAGGTCTTCCAGTTCTGCCTGGCAGTTTTCCTTCACTTCTTTAATGGCATTGTGTACTAGTTTTTCCAGGAGGGTCATGGCGTCTTCCTGGTTAGCAAAGGCCAGTTCCGTGTCAATGGAGATAACCTCGTTCAGGTGGCGGAGAGTGTCATGTTCTTCCGCCCGGAAGATGGGTGCAATCTCATAAACTTTGTCCAGTCCCGTGCCCATCATCATCTGCTTGTAGAGCTGGGGGCTTTGACCCAGGAATGCTTCCCTTTCAAAGTAGGTAATAGGGAAGAGTTCTGTACCACCTTCGGTGGCGGATCCCACCAGTTTGGGGGTGTTAACTTCCATGAAACCGTTTTCTTCTAGGTAAACTCGTACGGAGTGTAACATTGCACTTTTTATTTTGAATATGGCACTGATGCTGTGTTTTCTCAGGTCAAGGTAACGAGAATCTAGTCTGGTGTCAATTTCTGCCCGCACTTTCTCGGTTGGATCCATGGGTAATGGCTGTTGGGATTCGTTTAAAACCTTCACTTCTACGGGTATGATTTCCACACCGCCAGGTGCTTTCGGTGATCCCTGCACAGTTCCTTTAACTGCAATCACTGATTCCTTTTTGAATTTCCTGATCTCCTCCAGTAATTCAGGGGTGATTTTTTTACTGGGAGCGGTGATCTGGGTGATGCCGTTCCTGTCACGCAGAAGTACAAATATAATACCTCCCAGGTCACGGATCTCATGAACCCAGCCCATGAGAGTGACTGATTCGGTGTCCATTTCTTCGTCAAGTTCCTGTGAGTAATGTGTTCTTTTCCAGTTTCCTAATGAATCTGTCAATCTAATTCACCTCGATTATTATAATTTAAAGGGGTTAATCTTTTTATAAGTGATAACTCCTTCTTTTGAAATCTAATTAATTTTAATATCAGTCAGATATTAGTCATAAAATCTTTTAAAAAGTTTTTATTTAATTCAGATTTTAGATATTTAAAATTGTAGAATACCATTATTTAATTGTAGGTAAATGAACTGTACATAAAAAATCTCAACTAATCCATTGCACCTATTGAAAATGATAATCTTATAATTTATTTACATCCTTACTATTATTAGATTTACTCTTCCTTAACTACTATCCTTGAAATCCTATATATTTCATTTAACCTTGGCTGGGTTTTAAGACCAGTAGTTAAATGAAAAATGTACATTAAATCATGAACACATTTAATCTTGGTCAAGACGTCTCTTGAATGATTCGGCGTGGGCATATAAACCTTCATATTCTGCTAAAGGAATAACCACATCTTTCAGGCTGTTCAGACCTTCTCGGGAAAGTCTCTGTACCGTTGGTTTTTTAAGGAAGGACTCGGTGGAAAGTCCAGAGTACATCCGGGCACAGAAGGAGGTGGGTAGCACGTGGTTGGTACCGGAACCATAATCACCCGCAGCCACAGGGGTTAAATCTCCCAGGAAAATACTACCTGCATTTTTAATACCCTTAACCCGTTCTTCAGGGTCATGGGTCATGATGATCAAGTGTTCAGGTGCGTATTCATTGGAAAAACTAACTGCTTCATCCATTGTACTCACCACGATTATAGATCCGTTTTCCTCAAGTGAATCGCTAATGATTTCTTTTCGCTTCATTGTGGGTAACTCTTCAGTGATTTTTTCGTTCACTGCAATGGCCAGTTTTGGGGATGTAGTCACCAGTACTGATGCTGCCTGGGGGTCGTGTTCGGCCTGGGCCATGAGATCCAGAGCTATGTAATCAGGATTACCAGTTTCATCGGCTATGATCAGTACCTCGGAGGGGCCTGCTGGGAAATCAATATCAACCTGACCATATACCATTTTTTTAGCTGCAGTCACGAATATATTGCCAGGTCCGACTATTTTGTCCACAGCAGGTATGGTTTCTGTTCCGTAGGCCATTGCTGCAATGGCCTGTGCTCCCCCTACCCTGTAAACTTTATGGGCACCAGCGAGATAGGCCGTGGCGAGTACAATATCCTCTACTTTCCCATCAGGACCCGGTGGTGTGCAGCAGATGATCTCATTTACCCCTGCCACCTTAGCTGGAATAACTGTCATGAGAATGCTGGAGGGA
Organism: Methanobacterium subterraneum; assembly: GCF_002813695.1. Taxonomy (NCBI): domain Archaea; kingdom Methanobacteriati; phylum Methanobacteriota; class Methanobacteria; order Methanobacteriales; family Methanobacteriaceae; genus Methanobacterium; species Methanobacterium subterraneum. The sequence continues at coordinate 604,257 of NZ_CP017768.1, forward strand.
TAAACTGCCCTTCCCCCGGGTATGTAACATCCCACCCTTTCCAATGGGCGGATTATCTGGCCGGCAGTTACACCATTATCCACTTCCATGGACCAGTCATGGGGTAATTGGGCTTGGTGAAATTTACGAATATTGGATGAGGCCTTTTTAAGACTGTGGATTAAATCCTTGTCAATTCTTTTGACACTCTCTTTTAGTTCTTCTTGAGAGATGAGAAAATCTTTCAAATAAACTCCATCAAACTTTTCAGTGTATTGGCGGATTTTTTCATCCCCAGCATTCTTAACATCGTTCACAATGTCAGTTACAATGCCTATAACTGAATCAGCGTCTATCTGTGACCGCTGTAAGAGTTCCTTTATGTTGTTATCTTCAAGTTTTACGGTTTTCATTTTTTTAACCAATTATTGAGTAATTGTATAAGATGTAGGGGGAGTTGTTGTGAACTAATTAGTATTGTTTAATAGATCAGTCAAAACCTTTATTTGTAATCATAGGTAAACATTATTTTACCTACTATGCCCAGCACTGTTTAATACTTTATACCTTATGCTTATGGTTTTTCTGGGTATAGCTTTTGGTAAAAAGTTATATATGCATGTTGGTCGAATCTTAATTACTTAATTGTAGGTGTCTGGTAGATATGTACAAAGATGAGCTTATACAGTTACACCAATTTTTGGTATACGTTTTAAAGCATCTGGACCATGAGTATGAGGTGAAGGATGAATGTAAGGAGTATTTGTGCCTTAACATTAGCCCTCATCACATACACCGTACTAAAGCCGAACATAAATATGCTATTTTTGTTTTGTCAAATTCTATTTCTGAGATCATTGCTGCAAATAACGTAGGAACTTCTTCTAACATTTCCAATGGACTCTCAGAATTGGTTAAACGGTCGCGGAAAGAACTCATTAGGTTCCAGAATGAAGATACTTTAGCTGTCCAAAAAATCAAGATGTAATTAAAAAGGAACCCCTGGCTGGTGATACTAGATGAGTGCTTTATTGAAGATGGTATGCTTGATTGATGGTGAGCATTATCTCCCGGTTACGAGATCAGCATTAAAAACCCTTGATAACATTGAACACATTGAAGTTGTGGCCGCAGTATTTATTGGAGGCACAGAAAAACTGAGAGATGCCACCCCAGACTCAATCGGTGAAAAACTGGGGGTTAAAGTTTACTTTGGTCCTGATCATCATAAAATTCCTTACGATCTTATTGTTGAGGTTTCAGTGAAACACCAGGCAGATGTAGTCATGGATCTTTCGGATGAACCTGTTGTTGATTATTCTAAACGTTTTAAAATAGCCTCAATGGTCTTAGAGCAGGGAATACTCTACGAGGGGCCTGATTTTTCATTCCAGCCATTGGATGAATACAACGTTCTCAAAAAACCATCCCTTAAAATATTGGGGACGGGTAAACGTATCGGTAAGACTGCAGTTTCAGCTTATGCAGCACGTTTAATCCATAAGGGTGACTATAATCCCTGTGTGGTAGCAATGGGTCGTGGCGGTCCTGAAGAACCGGAGATAGTTCGTGGGGATGAGATTGAAATCACACCCCAGTACCTTATGGAACAGTCTGATAAGGGAATTCACGCTGCTAGTGACCACTGGGAAGATGCCCTAATGAGTCGCATACTCACCATAGGTTGCCGCCGTTGTGGTGGGGGAATGGTGGGACAGGTGTTCATCACCAACATGAAACAGGGTGCCCAGATGGCCAATGAAGTTGAATCCGAGTTTGTGATAATGGAAGGTAGTGGAGCAGCCATACCACCCATTAAAACCGACCAACACATTGTACTAGTGGGTGCCAACCAGCCCATGATCAACATTGAACGGTTCTTCGGCCCCTACCGGATTAAACTAGCTGATTTGGTGGTTATCACCATGTGTGAAGAACCATTGGCCAGCCCAGGGAAAGTGGAACGCATTGAAAAAGCCATAAAAGAGGTCAACCCTGAAGCCATGGTTATTCCAACAGTTTTCCGACCTAAACCACTGGAATCCGTGGAGGGTAAACGGGTCCTCTTCGCTACCACTGCCCCGGATTCTGTTAAGGATGTTCTCATAAATCACTTGGAAGAAGAACATGGTTGTAAAGTGGTGGGAACCACTCCACATCTATCTAACCGACCATTACTCCAGAAGGACATTGAAAAATATATTCATGAAGTTGATGTCATGCTCACTGAACTCAAGGCCGCTGCAGTGGACGTAGCCACTAAGGATGCCCTTAATGCTGGTCTGGAAGTTGTATACTGTGACAACATACCCCTGGTTATAAGAGAAAGTGATGACTTGGATTCAGCAATACTTGCTGTTGTGGATAAAGCCATTCAGGAACATAACTGTTGTGGATAAAGCCATTCAGGAACATAAGAACAAATAAGCATAAACTATCGTTTTTACATATAAAAAAATAGATAATGCTGTTTTTTACCTTTTTTTATTGGATGTTGGCAAATTTATATTCTTTTCCCAGGCATTGTAATGAACTTAGAATGAATTTTTAATCATTTTACTATTGGTGGTTATTTGGAATCTACAGAATATGATATATTGAATTATGATAAACTAAAAAAACAGCTTTCTTTCAATTTTGCTGAAAATAAAGCCATAAATGATCTTAATATTAAACCGGATGCTTTTATACCAGTATTATTCTCCCTTAAATTCGGCGGAGACTGGAGTTTTAAAACCAGTGAACTGGAAGCTATGGCTGTGAAAGAGAAAATAACCCGTTACAATGAGAATACAGGGGAAGGATACACCTTGGAAAGAGTTACCCTCTTTGTGAATCCCTGTTTAATCTCCAATGAGGGTAAGGTTTTACGATTGGAAAAATGTGGGGCTAAAAATGAGCGTGAACTGGTGGAAAGACCTTTCAGGGTGAAACTCGATGCTGAGGATATAGTGCAAGCAGAGCTAAACCCAAAAATCATGGAAATAAGTCTTAAAAGGATTAAAGGCCCGTTGAGTTTTTCAGGATCCGCTGCTTATGGTGTTTCCCATGAAATAGAGCACTTGGCGGGATGTGAACGCACTGGCAAATTCCTATGGGAGTTTAAATATAGGGTGCAGGGATAAATTTTTCATTTTTAGAGGAATTAAATTGTTAAAAAAATTATGTCAATGTCCAAAAAGATTGTTTGGATATAAAGAACATTTTTTGTAATTTATCAAGATGAAAAATTTTATTAAAATCAGTATGAGATCAAAATATTATGGGAAAAAATCGACCTTTTTCAGGTTATCCAGGATATAAGTTTTTACCGAAGCTTTCCCTTTTCTCTATCTTCCCATCTTCATTATGGATAAATACTTCAACGTTGTATCTTTTCCCCTCTTCCTCGGCAAATTCAATTGCTTTTTCTTTGCTGTCAAAATTTCCAGATGCCTTAACAGCCCCATCTCTTTTAACATCCCAGCCCCCTCTTCTACCAGTCACTACATGAATATTAGCAGCCATTTTTTCACCTCTTGATATCCTCTAAATACTTAATTAAGCCGTACTTTGCCTAAAATATGTATTATAACATTTAAATAGATTGTCTTTTTTTTAAACATATTTGAGACAAAATCTGATGGGTTGAAAGCAAACTCAAATGTACTATCCTTATTAACTCAAATGTACTATCCTTATTAACTCAAATTGTATTATACTTACAAACTCAAAATGTACCTCCTAGTTAATAATGGTGAAAAAATCTGACATCCGCAACATATTTATATAACCTCTAACCCACTGATAAATTACCATTTGAGAAAAAAAGGAGATGATTAATGTGGCACAATTAGGTGGACAAGGTGGACAAGGACAACCTATTATTATAATGCCTGAAGGCTCTTCAAGAGTTTTAGGAAGAGACGCTCAGAGAATGAATATCATGGCTGGGAAAGTTCTGGCTGAGACAGTTAGAACCACTCTCGGCCCCAGAGGAATGGACAAAATGCTGGTAGATGGTATGGGAGATATCGTGGTGACCAACGATGGTGTGACCATCTTACGGGAAATGGACATCGACCACCCAGCCGCTAAGATGCTGGTAGAAGTAGCCAAAACCCAGGAAGATGAAGTGGGAGATGGAACCACCACTGCAGTTATTATTGCTGGGGAACTACTTAAAAAGGCAGAAGAACTCTTAGAACTGGAAATACACCCAACCACTCTGGTAATTGGTTACCGGAAAGCAGCAGCCAAGGCACAGGAATTACTAAACCAGATAGCAATTGATGCCAGTGACCGTGACACCCTCCAAATGGTGGCCATGACCGCTATGACTGGTAAAGGAACTGAAAAAGCACGAGAACCACTGGCAAAACTGGTAGTAGATGCTGTACTGCAAGTGGCTGAAGATGGTGAAGTAGATTCTGACCATATTAACATCCACCGTATACAGGGATCAACTGTCCATGACTCACAGATCGTCAATGGAGTGGTTATCGACAAAAGTAGAGCTGTTAATTCCATGCCTAAGGATTTAAAAGATGCCAGCATCGCTCTTTTGAAATACCCAATAGAAGTCAAAGATCTGGAAACTGACGCCAAGATCAAACTCACTGACCCTGCCCAGATGCAGGCTTTCATTGAACAGGAAGAACAGATGGTCAAGGATATGGTGGACAAAGTAATCGAAAGTGGTGCCGATGTTATCTTCTGTCAGAAAGGAATAGATGACCTGGCCCAGCACTTGTTGGCCAAAGCAGGAATCCTGGCAGTTAAACGTGTAAGAAAATCCGATATTGAACGCTTAGGAAAAGCAACCGGGGCACGTCTGGTAACTAACGTTGAAGAACTCACTGCCGAAGACTTGGGGCACGCTGGACACGTCTACGAGGAGAAAGTCTTTGACGAAGTACTGATCTTTGTGGAAGAATGCGATGATCCCAAAGCAGTATCCATCATCCTACGTGGAAGTACCCGACACGTGGCCGAAGAAGTGGAAAGAGCTGTAGAGGATGCCATAGGTGTAGTTTCAGCCACATTAGAAGATGGACAGGTAGTTGCTGGTGGGGGTGCTCCAGAAATAGCTTTAGCCAAAGGACTCAGAGACTACGCTGACACCATCAGTGGCCGTGAACAGTTAGCAATCGCAGCTTTTGCTGATGCACTGGAAATCGTTCCAAAAACCCTGGCTGAAAATGCTGGAATCGACCAGATCGATGCAATAGTGGACCTTCGGGCAGCCCAGGAAAACAGTTTCTACATGGGACTGGATGTCTTCAACGGTAATGTCACCGACATGAAAGAAGCTAAAGTAATCGAACCCAAACGGGTTAAAAAACAGGCTATCCAATCTGCAGCCGAAGCTGCCGAAATGATTCTGCGAATTGACGACATGATTGCCTCTTCAGGTTCAAGCGAACCAGACATGGGTGACATGGGCGGTATGCCTGGTGGAATGCCACCAATGATGTAAGTCCCCGACTTACATTTTTTTTATTTTTAAAAAATTTAATCTAGATTTTAAAATTATTCTCATTATCATGTTATTCTCATTATTTGCCCCTTACATTGAGGCACATTCTCCTTTCATTGTCACAAAATGTCAAAGAAGTTTGTATTATTTTTCCAGGGAGACCAGATCATTAATCTAACTGTCATTAAGAACCTAAATGTAAAAAAATCTTCTTAGGTAATCCTAACTTTTATATAGTAATAAATCCACAGTATTTTAGGTGGCCCTAAATGTCTTCTGAAAAATCATTAAGTGAAAATGCTGAAGAATACCTTGAAGTTTTATACAAGCTCTCGTTGAAAAAGCGTCCGGTGAAGACTACCAAAATATCTAATATGTTAAATATATCCCCGGCTAGTGTTACCCAGATGATAAAGAAACTTGAAAAAGATGGTTATGTTCATTACTCTCCCTATAAGGGTGTCACTCTTACTGAGGAAGGATATAAGATAGCTTCCAATATAACCAGAAAGCACAGACTTCTGGAGAGATTCCTTCACGATGTGCTTAAAATAAAAAAGGAAAAAGTTCATGATCAGGCTTGTGAAATGGAACACGTGCTTTCTGATGATGCTGAACGAGCACTATGCCAACTTTTAGAAAATCCTGATGAGTGCCCTGATGATGAAGAACTCATACCAGTATGTGATTTTCAGTTTAAAACCTGTGAAGAATGCCGCATGCGTAGACAGGAAGAAGTCAATGAAGTGGGAAAACGTGATAAAAACCTGGTTTCCATAACTGATATGAAAAAAAAGGAAAAAGGCAAAGTTTCATTCATCAGGGGCGATTACAAAGTTATCCGGAGATTAATGGATATGGGAATCACTATGGGTGCTGAGATAAGCATCCTTGAAGTTGCTCCATTTAAGGGTCCTGTAGAACTACTGGTACGTGGATCTAACCTTGCCCTAGGGAGAAATATTGCTAAAAACGTTTTCGTAGAGATCATCCACGAAAACACACCAGAATCCAAAGGAGCAATAGCGCATGGTTAAACTCCCTGAGTGTATTGAAAAATCCGATTACGAAAAAAAGATTCCAACTCTTGACAAAAATGAAATACCATCCTCTGGTGATGTTACCATAGCCCTTGCTGGGAATGCTAACGTTGGCAAAAGTGTTATTTTTAACTATTTAACTGGCGCTGACCAGGTAGTTGGAAACTGGCCTGGAAAGACTGTGGATCGTGCTGAAGGAAATTTCCAGTATAATGGTCAGAAGGTCCATGTAATCGATCTACCCGGAATATATTCATTTTCAACTTTTTCCATGGAAGAAATTGTATCCAGGGAGTACATAGCCAATGAAAAACCAGATGTGGTCATAAATGTAGTAGATGGATCAGTACTGGAACGAAATCTATTTTTCACATTACAGCTAATGGAAATGGAAGTTCCCATGGTGGTTTGTGTTAATCAAATGGATGTTGCAATGTCCAAGGGGTTTCAAATTGACACAGAAAAATTAGAAAAAGCATTGGGAGTTCCAGTAGTTCCCACTGTTGCAATTCGTGGTGAAGGTTTACAAAAACTGATAAAAAAGGCTATAATTAGTGTTAATGATAAAAAAATACCTAAAACATCCAATGAATACGGTGGTGAAGTTGAAAAAGCAGTCAAACAATTGCACTATTTCCTGGAAACAGAAAAATTAGATGTTGGATATTCCAACCGATGGGTGGCTATTAAACTTTTGGAAAATGATCCAGAAATCAATAAAAAGGTTGAACTTTTATCTGAACGTTCAGTTCAGTTTGCCAATCACTTGGCCCTTGAGCTAGAGCGTATTCATGATGAACCTTCTTTTTCCATCATTGCCTCTGAAAGATATGCCCTAGCTAACAGAATAGCAGCAGGCGCTCAAAAACAATCAGAATATAAAATTACATTATCTGAAAAATTAGATAAAATTCTAATTCATCCATTTTATGGTTATTTTACCTCTGCAATGGTAATATTAGGACTTTTAATCTGGACTTTTGTTCTGGGTAACTTCATATCCGAATTAATCACCAATGCAATGAGTTTTTTCCAACCAGTGGACCCTACTCTATCCGGTCCTGTGCTCGCTGTCCTATGGAATGGTGCATTTGGAGGTTTGGTTGCAGGATTAACTCTAATAGTGCCCTTTGTAATTCCATTTTATATCATGTTATCCTACATTGAAAATTCAGGCCTCCTAACCCGTGTAGCCTTCATGATGGATAGTTTCATGCAGAAAATCGGTTTACACGGCAAGGCACTGATACCTCTTATATTAGGTTATGGCTGTAGTGTTCCTGCTATTGACAGTACTAAAATTCTCGAAACAAGAAGAGAAAGATTACTGGCGGCATTTGCCATAACCTTTGCACCCTGCTCTGCCAGAACCATAATTATCCTCAGCCTTGTGGCTATTTTCGTCAGTATCTGGTGGGCTTTAGCCCTTTATGTTTTGGATTTGTTGATAATCTTTATCATGGGTAAATTGGCCCTTAAAGCCATGCCCGGAGAATCAACCAGTTTGATTATGGAAATACATTCTCTGAGACTGCCCGCCTCATCAGTAATTCTTAAACAAACATGGAACCGTACAAAATCATTAACCTACCTTGTGTTCCCAGTATTCATTGCCGGTAGTGCATTAATTCAGTTATTTTATGTTTTAGGCGTATTGGAACCTATAAGTAATTTCATGGCTCCTTTAACAGTAGGATGGTTGAAACTCCCCGCATTTGCCGGAATATTACTTATTGTAGGTGCAGTTCGTAAGGAGTTTGTACTATTAACCTTAGTTTCATTTGTAGGGACTGATCTCTCCCTGGCACTAACGCCGGTCCAGTTCATTGTACTGGCCTTAATAGGCATGTTGTACATTCCATGTTTATCTACCATTAGCATACTTATCAGGGAATTTGGAGTGAAAGCAGCTAGTGCTATTTCCGCTGCAAATTTAGTGACTGCCATTGTGGTGGGTGGGATTGCGGCCCATGGTTTATCGTTGTTCATGTAATCTTCCAATGTATGAATATCTTATCTTTTTAGGATTATAAGTTTAAAATTGTTGAAAAAATGAAATAAGTAAGTATAAGCTTATCAGAAAGATCAGTTGAATAATAATTTGTGATGTAAATAGGTGATAATAAAATGAAATGGTCGTTAGTAGCAATTGCCCTATTAGTGGTAATTGTAGGTTATGCTGTGATCACTGTTTCTGGTGGTCCTTTCACTCCTTTAGGTAGAGTTGCGTTCGTTAAATTAGGGAACCCTGATTTTTATCCGGGGCATCCTCACTCTGAACTTTTGTCCCAATATGCAGAGGATAGAGGCTCTAAATGTGCGTTGATATGTCACTTTGCCGGGAGTTCCAATTACCGTAGTTACCAGGATGGTAATGTGTTCATAATTGAATTAGCACTTATTGATACCCAAGGTACTGGTGCTGCTGACCCTACCAACTACTGGGATTCCTTCCAACTGGCTTTGTTCGGTGCTCCTGATGGCCGATATAAATATAAATCTGATGGAATGGTTTTTGACACATATGAAGAAGCAATGGAACATGTGTTCACCCTTGCTGAGAAACACGGGCAGGAGGGCCCTATCCCTATTGCCTGGCATGGTAATGCCCGACAGGGAAATGCGGTGTTTATACAAGGATGTGGATTTCCCCTTTACTTCCATATAATGCAAAAAACCTATGGAATGCTACCAGCCTACATTTACACATTTGCGGGTATGATTTTCCCCTATATGAATAACCCCTACCGGAATTTTGAGTTGGGGCACGCTACAGAACTTCAGGAGCTTTACCAGGGTGGTGATTTGGATTATACTTAAATTCTAGTTTTTTGAAGGATAAAATAATTCTTTTTTCATCAAATTAATTTATAATGATTAATCATAATCTATAATGATTAATAATAGTAATATATATATAGTAAGAACAACTTACTAATATACAGTCTTAAAAACACCATAAATTGCTAAAAAAGGGCGGATGAAAAATGGTACGGGATACAGCAGTCCTTCTTGATGAAAAAAGGGTTTTTGAACCAAAAAATGAAATTTTGGAAAGAGCCCATGTGAAAAATTGGGAAGAAGAAATTGAAAAAGGGAAAAATTTGGAAAAATACTGGTCCGAAAAGGCTGAACAGTTCGAATGGTTCCAGAAATGGGATAAGGTTCTGGATGATGATAATAAACCTTTTTACAAATGGTTCACTGGAGGTAAGATCAACCTTGCTTACAATGCTGTTGATCGTTGGATTGAAACTGAAAAACGTAATCAAGTGGCTATTCTCTACATTAACGAACGTGGAGAAGAGAAAAAAATCACTTATTACGAACTCTACATCCAGGTTAACAAACTGGCCAATGCCTTGAAAAACCTGGGAGTTAGAAAGGGAGATACCGTTTCCACCTACATGCCCATGTGTCCTGAACTCTTAATTGCCCTCTTGGCTTGTACTAAAATCGGGGCTATTCACAGTGTGGTCTACTCCGGATTGAGCGTGGGTGCATTTGTAGATCGTATCAACGATGCCAAGGCCAAAGTACTCTTCACCGCAGATGGAACCTACCGGAGAGGTAAAATCATCGACCTCAAAGCCATTGCTGATGAAGCCATCCTCCAATGCCCCACTATTGAAACCATAGTGGTGGTCAACCATACCGGAATACCCATCCAGATATCAGAATTATCTGGAAGGGAAATATTTTACGAAAGACTGGTTGATGGTGAACCCGCCTACTGCGAACCAGAATGGATGGATGCCGAAGACCCACTATTCATACTCTACACTTCCGGAAGCACGGGAAAACCTAAAGGAGTACTGCACACCACCGCGGGTTACATGGTGGGAGTAGCCACCACCCTCCGCAATATTTTCGACATCCATGATAATGACCTCTGGTGGTGCACCGGGGATATTGGATGGATCACCGGACACAGCTATGTTATCTATGGCCCATTACTCCTGGGAACCACTACAGTAGTCTACGAAGGAGCGCCGGACTACCCTGATCCAGGGGTATGGTGGAAAATTGTTGAAAAGTATGGTGTTACCAAGTTCTACACCGCACCAACCGCAATCAGACACCTAATGCGATTCGGAACCAGATACACCGACCTCTACAATCTGGAATCACTCCGCATACTGGGAACCGTGGGAGAACCAATAAACCCCGAGGCATGGATGTGGTACTACCAAAATGTGGGTAAAGAAAAATGTCCCATAATGGACACCTGGTGGCAGACTGAAACCGGGATGCATCTCATATCTCCACTACCGGTTACACCTTTAAAACCTGGATCAGCCACACTACCATTCCCGGGCATTGATGCCGATGTGGTGGATGAAGAGGGTAACCCGGTGCCCATGGGTAAAGGAGGTTACCTGGTTATTAAGAAACCATGGCCAGCCATGTTCCGCACATTATACAAAGATGAAGATCGATTCCTTGATGTTTACTGGAAAGAATATTCAGGATGTATTTACAAGGCCGGGGACATGGTTCGTAAAGACGAAGATGGTTACTTCTGGATACAGGGACGAAGTGATGATGTTCTAAAGATTGCCGGACACCGTATAGGTTCAGCAGAGGTAGAATCTGCCTTTGTAGGTCACCCTGCAGTAGCTGAAGCCGCAGTAATTGGAAAATCAGATCCTATTAAGGGGGAAGTGATCAAGGCCTTCATTATCCTCCGTGAAGGATACGAACTTAAGACCCAACTCATTGAAGATCTGAAAAACCATGTTCGATACGAACTGGGGCCAGTGGCAGTCTTGGGTGAAATTGTGCAGGTGGATAAACTTCCTAAAACCCGGAGTGGTAAAATAATGCGCAGGATCCTGCGGGCACAGGAAATGGGTGAAGATCTGGGGGATACATCAACCCTGGAAGAATAAGCATCAGCACTGGAAGAATCTTCCTTCCCTTTTTTGGGTTATAACTCTTTAGTAAATTAAAAGTTCCCAACTCGATAGGAATTGGGTCAAATAAAAAATAGGAGTGATTAAATAAATAAGCCCTCCATGGGTGTGATATTATGGGAGAAAACAAAAAAAATGTCCTGATAGAGGATTTAACTGCCAACCCGGCACCTCTTGGACTGCTGGGATTCGGTTTAACCACTGTGCTGTTGAACATACATAATGCAGGCTTTTATCCCATCAACAGCATGATACTGGCTATGGGAATTTCTTATGGTGGAATTGCCCAGATAATGGCCTGTGTCATGGAGTACAAAAAAGGTAACACCTTTGGAACAGTTGCTTTCGGATCATATGGTCTATTCTGGTGGAGTTTTGTTCTCCTACTGGTTCTCCCCAAAATGAATCTGGCAGCAGCCCCGGATAAACTATCTCTAGCTGCATACCTGTTTATGTGGGGATTGTTCACCTTGGTGATGTTCATTGGAACCCTCAAACTCAGCCGTGGATTGCAGGTAGTATTCCTGGCACTGGCAGTGTTGTTCTTCCTACTGGCACTGGGAGATATAACTGGTAACAGCACTATAACTTTAATTGCAGGTTATGAAGGTATATTCACAGGATTCAGTGCAATATATGTTGGATTGGCACAGGTCCTTAATGAAACCTACGAAAGAGACCTGTTACCCACCTGAAAAACATTCTGTTAAAGAATATCAATTTTATTTAAATAGCTAACCGCCTCCAGCTATTTGAATATGTCGGCTTTCTCTGGTAATTTACCAGTGGAAGTCTTTTCTTTTTCTGGGATTGCTTTGAATTGTTATTTGAATATATTTACAGATGAAGATCTGCCCTTGTTTTTAATACATATCATATTATTTTGTTATATTGGTACAACAATATAATATTTTAATCTTCTATTATGATTTTGGGATAAATTAACCGAATAATTGATATTATTGTATCAGAAATGAAAAGTAAAGTAAGAAAATAAGCTAAAACAAGAAAAAAGGTTATACATCTATTTTAAATCAAAGGGCCATTTTCTTTTTATATTCTGAAGAATATCCTTTACGAATTTCAATTTTAACAAGCAGACACATTTTATTAAACCTCTCGGTATTTACTTTAGAATTTCGTATTTTATCTACTGTTTACTATCCATTAATCTAAATAATTAATTCATGTTCTGATCTTTTTATGAAAAGATAACAATACTCCAAATCTTTCCAAACTGTGTCAAATCCATAGAAGCTGTGTTCGATGTGAATTTTGTTCTTAATTAATATTAAATATTTTATTTTAAACCAAAATCTTTATATAGTCTTGTTGACTACCAGTTATATAACTGACTAATAAGTCATAAAATTGAAGGGACAGTCATGATTGGTTATCAGTTATGGTGTACGGGTGAATCATATGTCACTAACAAAATGGAAGGAAAGAGAAAAGGAACAACGTCGAAATGATATTATCAAAGTTTCAAGGAAACTATTTGCTGATAAAGACTTTGATAAAGTTTCAATGGAAGATATCGCAAAAGAGGTTGGACTTGGCAAAGGGACGCTTTATCTTTATTTTAAAAATAAAGAATCATTGTACTTTGCAGTGGTCTTAAAGGGTATTCAAATTTGGGCTGCAATAGTTAAAGAAGAGGTCAAAAAAGATTATAGTGGCTTAAACAGGTTAATATCATATGGAAATGCAAATAGGGGATTTTCCAATAAATATCCTGATTATTTCCGGTTGTTGTATTCTCCCACTTCAATCAAAAAACAATTTGATATGGATAAAATGACGAGTAGTGAAGAATTCCAGGAAGTAAGGGAATTATTCAAAGAAATAATGTCCGTAGGAATAGATTCAATACAAAAAGGTATAGATGAAGGTGAAATCAGGCCCGATGTTGATCCAACAGAAGCAGCTATTCTCCTATCAGTAATATACAATGGTAAGGCCAATATGGGTGACTGGGCTAAAGAGCTACTGGAAAATAAGGGAATTGATGAGGAGAAATTTAGCAAGGATATTGGAGATCTATTCCTGCACATGCTAACTAAATAGAAATACCCTGGTCGAAATTCATGGAATTACTAGATTAGCTAATGAAAGTTATTTATTATTGTAAAGAGGCGTTAGATATGAATTATAATGAATTGGGTGAAAAATTAAATGAACTTTTAAAATTGGAAAATACACCGGTAGCCATAAAATGGTCTGTTAAAGAACCCAAAAATATTGAAAAAGAAGAATGTAAATCAAGATTCTGCAGTAAACTTGAAAAAGCCATGAACGGTGAAATGTTCTATTCCACCTTAGACGAAGAGGAATGCATGGGTGGTGCAAGATATTCAGGACTTAAAAGTATGAGTGAATACCCTCCAAATGTACAAAGCGGGGCATTCATGGTTCCTAGGGGCCTTTATAAGAACATCCCTGCAGTGCAACGTTCAAGGAAAAATGAAACATACATAAACCCCGGGATTTTCCATGCAATTATCTTCGCCCCCCTCAATAAGGCAGAATTTGAGCCAGACGTGATATTAATGGTCTCTAATGCAAAACAGGGGATGGAAATACTTCACGCCAATGCCTATGATTCAGGAACACATGGAATAGGTGCGGATGTAGCTCCAATATGCAGTTCAATGGCTGCAACTCCGTACATGACTGGAAGAGTCACTTATGGATTTGGTGATGTTGCTTCAAGGCAAAACATGGGTATCAACCAAGAAGACATCATGGTTAGTATTCCTGGAAGCGAGTTGTGCCGCATAGTTTCTAATTTAGAAGAAATGCGAACTAAAGTGTTATTTAAGGAATGATTTTTAAGAATCATTATTTCTTTTTTTGAAATCATTCAAAAATAACCCATATTCCAAAATTAACCGAGATTTTAAACCCTTCGTTTAACTCACTAAAAAACTGTTATAATTGTAATTTGCCCTGCAAGTGATAACCATGAATCATGAAAGTCATTTTACTCTAGTTAAAAATAAAATAAATCTAATAATGGCAGGATTAATGGTTGGCCTTCTTGTAGCTGCCTTTGATTATTCAATCATGGGAACTGCTATGCCTAAAGTTATTAACAGTCTCCAGGGAATGGAATATTACACATGGCCCTTTACGTCTTACATGTTGACCTCAACCATCGCCGTAATTCTCTTTGGTAAATTATCCGACATTTACGGTAGAAAACATGTTCTAATTGCAGGGATCATCACATTTGTCATAACTTCCGTAATGTGTGGTCTGGCCACCAGCATGTTTCAACTAATTATATTCAGAGGGATTCAAGGAATTGGAGGGGGAATCCTACTTTCTCTCCCATTTATTGTGGTTGGGGAAATTTTCAGCCCCCGAGATCGGGCCAAATACATGGGAATACTTGGATCGGTATTTGGGCTTGCCGACGTAATGGGGCCAATTCTTGGTGGTGTAATTACTGATACTTTGGGTTGGAGATGGGTGTTTTTTATAAATGTTCCAATTGGAATCACTGCAGTAACCATAATTTTTTATTCTCTTCCAAATTTCAAACTGCCCGATGTTAAAAAAAACATTGATATCTCGGGGATTATAACCTTTACCTTAGCTTTAAGTGCCCTTTTCCTGGCAATAACACTTGCCGGGAATATTAATACCAGCCCATTAGTTGAAATAGTAGGACTCCTGGTATTTTCAGGGGTAATGCTGGTATTGTTTATCTCAGCCGAGAAAAGAGCTGTAGAACCTGTTCTACCCCTACGTCTTTTTAGAAATTCAATATTCAATGTATCATCAGTAGAAAGCTTTTTAGCAGCTGCATTAATGTTTAGTGGCATAATTTACATTCCATTATTTGCACAAGGTGTTTTAGGTATGAGTTCTACCAATTCTGGGTTCATTATGGTGCCCATGTTGTTTAGTCTGACATTGGCTTCAATAATCACTGGAGAAATCATATCCCGGACTGGGAAATATAAAAAGTTGGTTATCGCCGAATTTATTATAACCGGGTTAGGAGTTTTGCTGCTGGCTACAATGAATGAGAATACGCCCTATTATATGCTGATATTATATTCGACAGTTCTGGGTGTTGGTTCAGGAATGGCTTACAATATATTCAATGTAGCAGTGCAGAATGCATTCCCAATGCGGGATATAGGTGTTGTAACCGCTTCCATGCGGTTTTTCAGAAATGTAGGTACAATTGTCTTCGTTCCAATATTTGGGTACATAATGAACTTCACACTGGGAAGTTCAACTGCAGTTACTGCAAGTTACCTTCAAGCTTTAGCAATTTCTATCCAGAATATTTTCCTTACAGCCATAATACTGGCATTTGTAGGATTGATTATGGCGTTCTTCCTCCAAGAAATACCATTAAGCGGAGATGAAACTACTAACTCATGATCTAACAAATTTTTTAAAGGGAGTTTTTGATAATGATTAAAGTTGCGTTAACAGGTGCAAATGGGATAATAGGTTCAAAAATAATTAAAACCATCCTTAAACAGGAAGATATGGAAGTGGTGGCAGCAATAGGATCACCGAACACTCCACTGGAAGGAATGGATATAGGTGGAGTAACAGGTGTGGGAAATATTGGTGTCCATGTAAATGGTGCGCAAAGGCTTGCTGAGGTTTTAAAGGAAAGAAAACCTGATGTTCTCATTGATTTTACCATTGCAAATGCAGCTGTGGACATAATCAGAACTTCAGCAGATTGTGGAGTTAATCTAGTTGTGGGTACAACCGGAATAAAGGACGATCAATTGATTGAAATAAAAAAATCCATCCAGGAAAATAAGATAAAGGCAGTTATTTCTCCTAACATGGCAGTCGGTGTGAATGTGTTCTTTAAAATCGTTGGAACACTAGCCAATATCCTTAATGATTTTGATATTGAAATAATAGAAACTCATCATAATCATAAAGTGGATGCACCTTCAGGCACAGCTCTTAAAGCATACGAAATTATAGCTGAGGTGCTTGGAAGAAATAAAGATGAAACTTGTGCCTATGGTAGGCAGGGAATGGTACGTGCACGAAATACTGAAGAAATAGGAATACATGCAGTACGTGGTGGGGATATAGTTGGAGATCATACTTTACTATTTTCTGGTGAAGGAGAGCGAATTGAAATTGTTCACAGAGCACATAGCAGACAGTCATTTGTCACCGGGGTGATTAAGGCAGTAAGATATGTTGTTGGAGCTCCTGAAGGAAAAATAAGTGATATGGGAGATGTAATGGGCGTAAAATAGGAATGAAGGGTTATTTTTTCTTTAATATTTTAACCTGTTACTTGAACCTGTAACATTAATAAAAAAACGATGCCAGATAATTAAATATTTATCTTATTGTTTAGTGGCATTAAATCATCCACAGCCCTTAAGATCTTTAACATATTGCATTTCCTTTTTAATTTGTTATTCGTTTTTGAATTATTCCTTGCTTATGTGTTTGGCCAGTTTTTTGGCCAGGGCCAGGATGGTGAGAACTGGAGGTGCACCAGGTGCCCTTGGGAAAACACTGGCATCGCACACGTAAAGACCCTCAACTTCTGTTTCCAAATTTTTATCAACTACTTCTCCAATGGCAGCAGTTCCACCAGGGTGTGCTCCCCTGGCTGGGGTTGAAACAAGTGTGTCAGGGTCAACACCGCCCTCAGTGAGTATGGCACCGGCAAGAGAAGATCCTTCTGCCAGTAATCCCATATCATGGGAGGTGTTATTTTTAACAACTCCTTTTTCATCCACCCTGCCCGATGATTCGTCCCTGATTTTGACCATAATTCCCAGGATATCCTTATCCTGGAATCCAAGGTGACTGAGCTTTGATAGAAGTATGCTGGAATAATGGGGAGCCAGTATGAATCCATCTTTCTTAAGCAATCCATTCATGGATACTTCTTTATAAAACTGGATGTCTGGCAATGTTCCACCCACCGTGACAAAGGTGTCCACAAAAAGATGTTCACCTGCCACTAAACCTGCAGATCTAAGTAGTAATGGTGTTTCCACAGCCCCAGAACACACTATAACTCTGTCAGCATCATATTCTTCTTTAACACATTTTTCAGGGTTAAAGACTTCCACTCCCTTCAACTGACCATTACTGGTTATAACCCGGGTTACCTCGGTGTTGTCTATGATTTGAAGACCTTTTTTTCGTGCTTCAATGAGAAAATCAAGAGAACTCCACTTGGCATTGCGGGGACAACCCAAAGCGCATTTACCACAGGGGATACACTCTTCTGGGTTGATGAATTTTGGCATTTTCTCCATATTCAAACCAAGGGAAGAAGAAGCTTCCATAATTTTCAATGTACCGACTCCATAATGAGTGTCTGGAAGTTTTCCAACATTTAATTCCCCTTCAACCTCTTCAAATTCATGGTAAAGGTCTATTCCCATTTCTTTGAACTCTTTCTGACAGGTTCTCACTGCGTTTCCAGCGGTTACCAGGGTGGTCCCTCCCAGACAAGAGGTTTTAAGGAGTTCCACCCCAACATTCAAGTTATCATAACACTGGAAAGCTTTATCAGGAGTTATATATTCTCCTTTTTCAATTAGGGTAACTGATACTCCCTTCAGGGCAAGTTCTCGGGCAACAGTTGCCCCGCCAGCTCCAGATCCAATCACAATAACATTTTTCATTATATCAAACTTCAAAGAATAATTTATTTGAATTTTGAAGTATTCCCCATTGACTTTCAGAATACAGTATATTTGGAAATACTATTAATATTATTAAAATACTCTATAATGGATATTATAAACATACAGTGGTTGAAGTACACTTTGTTTATTAATACGTAATAAAATACTCAGATTTAATCTAATAACTGTTATTAAGAGTGTTACTTCCCTATTTACGATAAAGAGTTCTTCTTTGGGGTTTTGATTTCCTTTTTATGATCCTTTTGGGGGCTTTGCTGATTTTTGGGTTTTTAGGTTTATCCTGGGATTTAAAGAGTTTATCAGCAAAATATCCCCCAATAGCTCCCATTAAACTGTAAATTATCAAACTAACAATCAACCCCATAATAAGGGTGAAAATACCATCAAATGCGTAGCCCACCCCAATCACCACTGCATTGGGCAGTTGGTATGGTAAAACTGGTGGAGTGAACAGGCACACCACGAAATAGAGCAGGCATAGTAAAGCAGTTGCCAGTGCACCAACCTTATAATTGGCTTCTTCATCAGGGGTTAGGTAAACTGCCACAAATCCAACTAAAACCAGAGCAAATATTCCTCCAATATTGAAAAAAGCCAGAATAAGGCCTAATATTATGCTGGTTAAAATAGCCATTTCCATACTAATATTTGGCATGCTCCATGTTCCTCTTTTGATTTATAAACCTAAGGTTGGCATTGACTTAAACTTCACTCACTTCTATCATTCGTTTTAAATCAATCTAATCTATAATAGATTTTATAAGTATATTGGAGTTTATAAGGGTTTTCATTAGCTTTACTTCCATTAAGCATAATCTACAAAAAAAATACACCAAGCCCCTATAAAGGTCATCAATAAGATAAAGTTAATAGAATAAAAAAACAATATTAGATTAATGTCTGTTAATCATATGAAGATAACCCGTAGTGTGGAAGATTACCTGGAAGCCATGTATTCGCTGGAGCAGGAACAGGGAACAATCCGGGTGAAAGATGTGGCCGAAACACTGGGAGTAAAGCCACCCAGTGTGGTAGAAGCTGTTAAAAAGCTTTCTAAAATGAATATGGTTTCCTATGAACGTTACGGTACAATTAAGTTAAAAGAGGATGGACTTAAAATTGCCAAGGAAGTAAACAGCCGTCATCAACTCCTTAAGAATTTTTTGCTAATTATGGGAGTGGATGGTGAAATAGCTGAGAAGGATGCCTGTGCCATGGAACATGTGATGGATGTTTCCACCATTAGTAAACTACGAAAATTCGTAGAATTTAACAATATCTTCCCCAATACCTACAAATTCATGGAAAAATTCAGAGAATACGCTGAAAAAGACACTATCTCTTCAAGTGATGACCACTAATTTATGGAATTGCCTAACTTCTAGTAACTGAAGAAAATAAATCTTTAACTAATTCCAATAACTTTCACTCAACTCAATTACAATTTCAATATCATAATATTTAACTCATTTCAAAATTAAGAAACTCAAATGGGGATTAAATAGGGGGTA
Source organism: Methanobacterium subterraneum (assembly GCF_002813695.1). NCBI lineage: Archaea > Methanobacteriati > Methanobacteriota > Methanobacteria > Methanobacteriales > Methanobacteriaceae > Methanobacterium > Methanobacterium subterraneum. The sequence continues at coordinate 623,835 of NZ_CP017768.1, forward strand.
TTTGAAAAATGAGCATCTTTAATGGAAGTTTCAACCCTGATGTGGAAAAACTGGAAAATGAGGGTGATGTTAACGGTCTTATTAAAACACTGCAAAAAGGTGATAATCAGCATCAAGTTGAAGCTGCCCGGGCATTGGGAAGATTTAAGGCTGATAAAGTAATTGAAGTTCTTATTGAGGCATTAGAAAATGAGGATGGGGATGTTCGGTGGAATGCCGCTAGTTCCCTTGGAAAGATTGGTAGTAGTGATGTCACACCATTCCTTCTGAAAACACTTCGTGATGAGAAATGGTATGTTCGCCTGCAAACTGCCGAAGCATTGGGCGAGATTGGAGACGAAAGGGCCTTATTGCCACTTTTAGAATCATTGAAGGACCAAAAGATAAGGAATAATGTTGCTATTGCCCTGGGACATTTAGGAGATGCCCGGGCAGTTGATCATTTAATTGAAGCCTTAAAGGATGATGATTTTAGTTTTCGCAGTGCAGCAGAAGAAGCACTGGGTATGATCGGCGATGAAAAAGCAGTCCCAGTCTTAATTGAGGCTTTAGACGATAAAAATGTTAGTGTTCGCCGACATGCTGCTGGGGCACTAGGTAAAATTGGTGATGAGCGGGCAATAAAGCCACTTTTAAGTGCCCTGAATGATGAGAAATGGTATGTGCGTCTGCAGGTTGAGGAGGCAATACAGGAACTTAACGCGCGTTTAAAGGAAAATGAAAAGTAAACATGGTATATGATGGGATTATATTGGGATAAAATTTCTTTTTTTATAAATATTCCCTTATTTTTTCAGCAATTCGCTGCCGGACATTATAGGATATGTTTTTTGGGGGTCGGGGTCGCATGTAACCGAAATGGGGATCTTCAAAGGTGTGACCTGCAAAGTTTACCGGATGATTGTAGCGAGGTATGAAATGCCAGTGTAAATGTGGCTCAGGAGTGTCTTCCAGGTAAAAGGTGTTCATTAAACACCCCCAGTTAAAAAGGGTGGCACCAAATGCAGTTTTAACTGCCTTTTCCATGCTTTCCAGGAGTTCAATAAAATCATCCCATTCTTCCTTGGAAAGCCCAGTTAAGGTTCGTTGGTCGCGTTTTAATGCCACCACACAGGTGGCCAGATTACTCTGATTGGGAGCCAGAAATACAATCCAGTGTTCAGTCTGGATAAGAGGATCTCCAAAGTCATAATCAACCAGCTTTTCACAATAAGGACACTCAATACTCATAAATCCAATTCTCCCCATATTTAATCCATAGTGTTTATCTTAAATGTTTAATTTATAGTTTAAATTAAGTATTATTTCTATGTATATAGATGTAATGGTGACTGGAGTTTGAATTTAGGGGTTGAGTTATTGTCAGTGATTTTCTAGGGGAAAGTGTACCATGATTTCATTTAGAAAGGGTAAAACAAAGTTCGGGGATCACGGGCCAGTGGAAAGATGTGCCCTGGTTCTGGTAGTTATTGGATCATTCCTAATACCCTTCATGGGTTCTTCCCTCAGCCTGGCCCTTCCCTTAATACAGAGAGATCTATCAGTTAGTATACTTATCTTAGGTTGGATCCCCACTGCATTTACCCTGGCCAACGCTGCCCTGGTACTGCCCTTTGGAAGACTTGCTGATATATACGGTCGGAAAAGGGTTTTCACCATTGGATTTGTGGTTTACACTCTGGCATCATTACTAGCCGTCTTTTCCACGTCTGGAATTATTTTAGTCCTTTTCAGTTTCCTTCAGGGTTTGGGTTGTGCCATGATATTTGCCACGGGGATCGCACTTTTAATCACCATCTTCCCCCAGGAAAAAAGAGGCCAGGTTTTAGGCATATACCTTGCTGCCGTGTATTTGGGTTTATTCATGGGTCCTTTGCTGGGTGGGTTCCTGGTTCAAAACTTCGGATGGGAGAGTATATTCTTCATAAATTTACCTATTGGCTTATTTGCTATTTCACTTATACTGTTGAGGTTTAAAGGGGAGTGGAGAGGATCTTCAGGAGAGAAATTTGACATATCTGGATCAATTATTTATGCCCTGTCCCTTTCCGCAGTGATGTATGGAGTTTCGACGCTAACTGATTTCCAGGGTCAGCTGTCACTTTTAACTGGATTAGTCGGAGTGATGATTTTTTACAGATTAGTTAATGGATCTAAGACACCGATTATCCCTCTAGAAATATTCAAAAATAGGTTAACCAGTTTTTCAGGTTTGGCTTTGTTGTTACTTGCAGTTGCCACCTCCGCCATGTGGACTCTGCTCAGCCTGTATCTTCAGGATCTACGAGGACTGGATCCGCTGACCACTGCCCTTATTCTGGCTGTACAACCACTTACAGTTGCCATCCTGTCACCACTAATTGGGCGCTGGTGGAATGAAAAAGATGATCTGAGCATAACCATTATTGGGCCAGTATTGTGTGCAATTGGACTTTTCACATTTACTCAACTGGATGTGAACACATCATATCTCCTAGTGGTAGGTGGTTTACTTTTGATAGGTATGGGTATGGGACTCTTTTCAGTACCAACCAACCAGAACTTCCTGGGATCATTCACCCGACAGTACTATGGTGTGGGTTCAGCTACCCTTTCCACCACCATATTTATTGGTCAGACTGTGAGTCTGGGCTTTCTATTGTTAATCCTAACTGGATTTATGGGTAACGTGGAGATAGAACCTTCAAATTATCAACTATTACTGGAAGGACTTCGTGTGTCCTTCATGATTTTTGCAGTTTCAGCTGCCATTGGTGGGGTGGTCTCCTATGTTATCCGTGTTAAAATATCCAAGTAAACACTAGATGGGATGATTTAGGTTACATATTTAAGATGTTTTCGGGTCAACCATTCCCAGTCCGGGAGTTGATTAACTTTTTAATAAGCAAGAACAATAAGTAGATCAACATTTAAGTTAACAATAACATCAGGTGGGGGAACATTGAAAGGAACATCAAGTGATGAAAAAGGTAATGGAAAGGATTTCGTAAAAAATTTATTGAAGGAAAAGGAACCTAAAACATCGGAATTTGTATTTGCCATTATAGCCAATATTATCCTCTTATACGTTGTAAACAGCCTTATTTCCTGGAATCTGAGCTTCATCGCACTTTCATTCCAGGAGGTTTTATGGATATTTAATATATCAATAGCAGCAACCATAATCGCGAACATAATCTTTCTAATCTACCATCCGGGATGGTTTAGAAGTATAATCAAAATAATACTGAACATACTAGGATTTCTGGTGGCTTACTACTTATACACAGTATTCCCATTTTCATTAAGCAATGGATGGGTTATATTTTCCGTAAAATTCGCCTTAATAGTGGTGATGGTGGTACTGGTAATTGCAAATATAGTTGAAGTTGTAAAATTAATATTGAAAGCTCTAAACTCACTATAACAACTATTTCAACATTTCTACCTAAGTTAACCTAATAATGTAAAATCCAGTTTAAAAATCTAAACCAGTCTGAATAGTAGCTGGTATCTGTAACTATTCTTTTATCAAATATTTTTAAAAATAATGTTTATGGGCTCCCTAATCAGTCACATTCATCTTCAAAAAAACGTTCAAACGGTGCTTAACTTCAAGTTTAACAGCCTTTATAAGTTCTTCCAGGGGTTCATCTTCCCATGGCTCGGCAATACTTAAAAATGTATTAAAATATATCACGGGGGCGGTGATATCCACCTGAAAATCCTCTATATCCTGTAGATCATCGATTTTAATATGGGAGAATTCTTCATCAGTTAAAATAGTTTTAATCCGAATTTTCCATCCTTTCCCTGATTTATTAAGAGAATCAACTTCAACCTTCATGATTAGACATCCTTAAAAACTGATTAATCATTTATTCATTTATGATGATTTAAACAATAAATTAATTTTACATGTTCCAATAGTCAATTATCCTTATTTTAAGGTTTTTTCCATGTATACCTATTATTCATTAATGGTTATAGGCCCAGTGTACGTTTGAAACCATCAACAACGTCCTTAGCGGATTTTAAGAGGGGATTTTTAACCTTAACCGGGGTTTTCATACCTTCCAGGCGGTCAATACGGAAGTAGATCGGGGGATGGGGATCAAAGTTTATCCAGGAGGGAAGTCTGGTTGGTGAAATCCTTTCGGCATGAAGGCGCTGGTAACCAATCTTACGCAGAGCACTGGCCAAGACTTGGGGGTGACCGATTTTCATGGCTGATAAAAGATCAGCCCTGGTTTCAAAGAACTTGGCCACAAAGAAAATAAACCCTAAGGCCACAATCAAGTAAACCAGTGGGGATATAACCACCAATGGGAATAAAATGGTGAATCTAAGAATGAACTCTGCTGATATTATACTGAAGAGGATTATGGGATCCCTCCCTGACAGGTGGCCCATTTCATGACCTAACACTGATAATATTTCGTCTTCCTCCAGTTGCACCAGTAAACCTGTGGTTATTAGCACCAAACCCCGATTAGGGCTGGGACCTGTGGCAGCGGCATTGGGGATCATGGTATTACTCAATGCCACCTTGGGCATGATGATGTTAAATTTACTGGCAGCTTCTTTCACAATACTGTAAACATCAATTACACGGGAAACCTTCAAATCAGACTGGCAGTGGAAACCGTATTCTCGGAATACATCCTCACCCAATTCACAGGTAGGTTCCAAGCCCAGGGCAAGGCTCTTCTGGTAAATTTCATCCTTCATTTTAATTATAATATCTTTATCGAATTTTTCCTGAAATTTCTGGAACTCTTCCAGTGGTAACTGGTACTCCAGTATATGCACCCGGGGATTTTCAGGAGTGATGATCCAGTCACTGGTCCGAAGTAATATACGGTCTGAGAAGAGCACTATCACCAGTTGGAATAACAGTATGGCCATAATAGCCAGGACTAATTCCAGTAGGATAAAAATAATAATATTAATTCCGAAAAAGAGGAGGTAGATCATTATCATGTTACTTCCAAAGATACGGAAAGAAACTTTTTTACGTCGGGTAGGGGGTGCTTCTGGTAAGATCTCTTCTCCCTCCACCCATGCAAAGTAGAGGGTGGCCTGGCGGATAGCATCCTCAAAGGCCTGGATTGCAATGAAAAGCTCCTCCTCCAGAAGGTCAATTTGGGGAGAGATATCAAAATCAGGTGGAGTTGTTAAAGGGATGATTTTAACAAGGAATGGATTTTCAGCCTGGATTTCAATTCGAACTTCCCATCCTTCCTGATTATTGGTGGCAGTGTAACTTAAAACACCAGCACCATCCATTATAGTTCTGGAAATATTTTTAAATGAATCTGGTTGGGGTAGGAGATAGAAATCTCGTAAAAAATCCAGAGCTTCTTCCAGGTGCCCAGAAGAGAGTTCGGTGTCGATAATGAAATTCTTTTCCAACATTGGTCTCCCGTTGCATTAAAAAAATCTCTGAAGATTTTTCATAATTATTACAAGCAATAAATATTGTTGTAAACCCTACTATATATCTCAATTTTAATAAATTCACTGGTAACTAAATCAGGGGTCAAATTGCAAAATCCAATCCTCAAGTATGATAATTCATCTTTATTATTTCTTTATTATTTCTGTGAAGTGATTATTTCTCTTTATTTTCATATAAAAAATATTAAAATTATGTTAATTATTAATTATGGCTCTTATATTATGATAACAGTGAATTATTTTTATTATAAGCTCTGAAATTCATATCATGAAATTGGTGGAAGAAAAAAACCCAGATACTCAACGAGTACTGGAAATTATCAATGAAGGATTATCAAAAAGGGCAGTTATTACTATCATGGCCTCGTGCCGTGTTTATTATGATGGAAGGGCTGTGAGCCGCCTGGAATTAGGTGACAGGATCATCATGATTAAATCAGATGGTTCGTTCATAATCCATCAGGACCGTAACCTGGAACCCGTGAACTGGCAACCACCGAAAACCAAGGTTGCAGCTGACATTTACCAGGGAATGGTGAAGATAAAAGGAGTAAGAAGAAATCCCCATGAAAAACTGGAAGTGGAAATATTAAACACTCACCTGGCATCATATTTCATTGGTGAGGACTCAGAAAGCCTTGAACTAGCAGGATACGAGGCAGATATGGGTGACCTTATATTTAAGGATCCTGAAGTTATAGAAAAAGGTTTCAGACCCACATCACGGGAATATCACACTACCCAGGGTTTCATAGACATACTGGGCAAGGATCAAAATGGCAACCTAACTATTCTGGAACTAAAAAGTCGAAAAGCAGGTACTAACGCTGTCAAACAGTTAAGACGATATGTAGATTGTTTCAGTGACCATAAAGAAGAAGTTAGAGGGGTTTTAGTGGCACCTTCCGTCACCGATGATGCACGGGAGTTACTGGAAGAACAGAAAATGGAATTCAAGGCATTGGAACCTCCAAGAGAACTGGGTAAGGATAAAGTGGTTACACTGGAAAGTTTCTTTGGACGTAGCAGTTCTTAGTAAATCCAGTTACTTTTATTACCTTCCTTTTTTCCATTCTGACACTATTTTTTTAATTTTAATTTTTAATTATAAGTTAAACCTAGTATCTGGTTTATTCAGGATATTTAATTACATAAAACCAATAAAATATTATCATGAATGGGCAGGGGGTGGACGTGATAAAATTACCACGTCAGGGCATTGCATTAATTGCCGGGGATCTTCATGGAAACATGGAAGATTTCAATAAACTAATGGAAATATGGGGTGAACAATCAACTAAAGATAATCATCTCATTTTAACCGGTGATTTCATCCACGCCATGGGGTCTGAAAACGACAAATCCCTGGAGATACTGGATAAAGTTCGCGCTGATTGTGAAAAATTTGAAAACTTCCACCTACTCCTGGGAAATCATGAATGGGCAACCATAACCAAACTCACCCTTTACAAGGGAGGCGTCAATCAAAGCCTGAATTTTGAGGAACTCTTAAAGGGAAAATTCGGTGGGCAATGGAAGGAAAAACTAGTAGAATACACAAATTTTTTCAAAGAGCTGCCTGTGGCTGTAAAAACTGCTAACAAAGTCTTCATCAGTCACGCGGGCCCACCAAAAAATATAAACTCACTAACTGAAGTGATGAACATCACCAGGAAGGGATACTCCAACAACCTACCTCTTTACGAACTTCTCTGGCGTCGATACGGGGATTACAGCAAAAAAGATGTGGACCAATTCCTGGAAAATATTGGGTGCAGGGCTATGATCGTGGGACACACACCTGTTGATGGATATAAACTCATTGGAAACCAGTTAATCATATCTTCAAGTTACACCAAGGGTAAAAAAGCATATGTGGAGCTTGACCTTGAAAGGGAAATCCATAATGGTCGGGATCTTAAGAAAATGGTAAAATACTTCCAATAATTTAAACAAGTAAAATTATATATAAAATTTGATCATTTCTCTAAAAAGGTGTTAAGATGGAAAATGCCAATATTGAGGACTGGTGTGTGGTGTGTAGAAACACCAAATGCAAACATCATTATCCTATTACTCCAGAAACTCCGCTAGAGTGGAAGATCAGAAAATTTAGGGGTTTATGTGGTCATGGTGAAGATACAATTTATCCAGAATTAATTGAACCCGTGAAATGTCCAAAATGTGGGGAAAAAAGTTTCAGAGTTATTCCCCGACATTTAAAGAGTAAAATCTGTTCAATTTAACACATTATTGAAAAGTTTTGAATTAAATCGAATGAAACTCGAATATATTTCTAGAATTAATTAATAATTCAATAGAAATAATTATTATTTTAAAAATTTTAGGTATTCCTTAAGAAGTTTAGATATCCCTTACCAGAAGGGCTAGTTGATTGAGATTGCGAACTTCATGGATCATGGCACCTGCATCCCGGTAATGGGAAACACAGCTATCCACCACATCCCATTTTTTACGATCCTCTGGATTGAATATCAAAACTTTCCGGCACTTACGGCTCATTTCCTCCACCAGACGTGCGCTTTCCGGCACTCCATCAACCTTGGGACCCGCCCAATCCCTGCAATCAGTTAAAATCATCAGTGTTGATCGTCGATTGAGTTGAACTTTTTCCAGGAAAGATTCAAAGGCCTGGAACATGTTACTGGTACCGTGGACCATAAGATTTTTCTGCCGGATATCCCGTACTTTGATAAATGCATCCAACATACTAGTCTCAGTCATGGCGCTGGTGGTTTCAGCAACTCGGTGATCAAAGTCAAATACCCTCACTCTCCTGAAAGAGTTCTGAGCAGCGTACACCAGGCAGAAAAACCAGTTACTGATCCAGTCACAGGATCCACTTACATCATTCAAGAAGAAGTGATGATTCTTTTTTATACGGGGCTTACTTTTAACCAGGTCAATGAGTGCCCCACCATTTTGAAGATTTTTACGTATGGTACGCCTGACATCAGGACGCATGATCCTGGCCTGACGCTGCCTCCTGCTTCTAACCATGGCGATCTTTTTACCCATCTTATGACATAACAGGAAAAGTTCCGGTTCAAATGAATTTAGGGTGTTTATATCACGGTTAAGCAGTTCTGATTCAATAGGCGATTGTTCATGATCATTCAGAGGGGGATGATAATTAAATTCATTGTTTTTTATTTCAGGGGCCTTAAAATTACTATTATCATCTTCATGATGGGTTATAGTCCATTTCTGGGTGCTTTTAGTAGACCAAACATTCTTTTTGGAAGATACTGATGTTCCATCATCCTCTCCATCATCTGAATCGGCAGTAACTCCACCAAAGAACTCATCAAAGGTTTGATTAAAAGATTCCCTTTGTTTTTGTTCCTTAACATATACTGCAGCCATAGCATCTTTAAAAAGAGGATCATCTTCTTTAAAGAGTTTTGAAACTTCTTTACCAGAGTAAGTACTTCTAATACTAACTGGGATGCCATTTTCCCTCAATAAACCAGAGAAGGTAACAATTCTATCCATTACTCATCACTCAGCACCTTAAATTTCTATTTTATCTATAATTTATCCTTCAGTATCTAAATCTTCAGAGTATATGGGAATAAAAACCCTGAGTAACTGGATTAAAATCCTCGATGTAACCGGAGATGATTTCCAGGGTTTATTTAAAAATCTACAATGAACTATTGGAGTATCCTTTATTTGAATATCCGGGTTTCTACTTTTTCCCGGTCTTCCTCTGTTTTTAAGACTACTCTAACTGTTCTCTCCAGGGACTCATCACCGATATCCTGCCCATCCTGGGTAACCAGCAGTGTTCGAACCCAGTCAACAGAGGCCCTTATGGAAGGTATTTTAACGAGATCCAGTTTTCTTATCCTCTGGATCAGTCCCACCACCCTCTCAACCAGTTCATGAGGTGCATCGGGTACCAGTGACTTAACAATCTCAACTTCCCGTTCAGCAGTGGGATAATCAATGTACAGGAAAAGACAACGATCACGGGTTTCATCCAGCAAGATCCTCTGGGAATTAGAGGTTAACACCACCAGAACATCATTTTTCAGGGTGAATGTCCCCAGATCATTCACTGTGATCTCTTTTTCACCCAGTGCTTGGAGGAGAAAGCTTTCAACCTCTTCATCAGCCTTATCTATTTCATCAATAAGCATTACCGAAGGTTTATGGTTAATAAATGACTGCAGTAATGGTCTTTTAATGAAAAACTCCTCACCAAAAACATCCTGATCTGTTTCTTTCAGACGGGACATCTCCAGGTGTAATAACTGTTTCTGATAATTCCACTCCCCCACCATCTGTTCGAAGGTTATCCCCTCGTAACATTGCACCCTGAAAAAATCACTGCCCAGAGCCCTAGCAATGGCCTTGGCCAGTTCAGTTTTCCCGGTTCCTGGCGGTCCCTCAACCAGTATGGGTTTTCTCAGTTCAAGGGAAAGGAATAGAATGGTTATAATATTATCATCAGGGATGTAACTGGCATCAGTAAGGGCATTTTTTATATATTCTGGACTAAAAAAAGTATCTTTCTTTGAAATAGATTTATCAGGCTTAATGAAGATAACCTCCCCTAAATAATGGGTAAATTATATGTATCCATCGGACATTTGGTAATTTATACACCTTTATCTGCCATTAATATATAAACTAGGTTACATAAAAAATGAACCTACAATTTGTAACAATAGAATATTAGACATAAAAGATGTCAATAATTAATAGAAACGTCTGTATTACATACAGTTTCAAGGAAAAAGCTTAAATGACTTATTATTTAAAATAATAAATTGATTTATATGCCTTACTTAATTTGCCAGAATTGTGGTGGTTATTACCATCTGGATGATGATGAATCACCGGATGACTTTGATCGTTGCCAGTGTGGAGGTAAACTGATCTACTCAGAATATTTGGAGTACAAACCCCGAATGAGTAGGAAAAAATTTTACGGTGCATTATCAGTCATAGCTATTCTAACCATCCTGGCAGCAGGTTACATTGTTTTTTTACCCCATTTCAATGAAGTTTCAGCCACAAATCCGTCAGTAATTGCCACAGATTACCGTGGATCAGTGGGAAAGGAGATCATAACTCCTTCCAATACCAACTCCAATGCTACTGCCAGTAAAAAAACCATCGCTGTCATTACCGGCATGCATCCCCGTGAGAAGCTTTCTATTAAAACAGCTTCCGATGTGGTTGATCAGTACAGTTTATCATCTAACCAGGCTATTATCCATTACACGGTTAACGTCACCAACAAACCGGAAAACTATGTCACCGGACGTGCCAATGGTGAGGAATTAGTAGCTAACTATGTAATTCCTGATATTAAAAAATCTAACGTAGATGTGGTTATTATATGTCATGATCATGCACCTGGTTATGGTAGGGGATACTATGTGGCCACACCGAAAATGGACTCCCCTTCCGTGGCACTGGGAGAAGTAGTTGAAAAAAACCTCCCAGAATTCACATATTACCGGGCAACCGCGCATTCTGAGCATGGTTCTTCCACATTAACAGTTTCCAATCCTTTAGCCTCTGCAGGTATCCGAACCCTGGTTTATGAGATGCCAGAATGGGCTAGCTACAACCAGGCCTACCAGGAAACCAAAAAACTCATTGGCACAAGTTTCCAGGTGATTAATTAAACAAAGTTGCAATAAACTGAGGATATTAAATGTAAAACCACCTTATTGAATTATTTTTTGCACTGGCAATACTATTTTATCTCAAAACAGGGAAGTAATATGTAAAAATTTGAAAAATGGATGGAAAAAATATTTTCTAAAATAAATAATTTATAAGATACTATATATGCTTTAAAAAACAATAGTTAATTGCCCACGAGGCAAAAATTGGAAGTGATAAGTTTGTTTGGAAGTAATAACAGTAGTGATAGAGGAAATTCGTCTCCTATAAATGAAGGTGGAGAATACGATGTACACATAGAAGATACCGGTAGGGACGGAGACGGAATTGCCCGTATTGAAGGTTTTGTGGTTTTTGTTTCAGGTGCAAAAGAAGGTGAAGAAGTAAAAATTAGAATCAATTCTGTTCGCAGAAACTTCGCCTTTGCTGAAGTAGTAGACTAATACATTACTAAAAAAAATAGGATAGTAAAACCAAATCCGGATTAAAAGATCCGGTTTATCTTCATTTTATAAAATACTTTTAATTTTTACTTATACTATTCAATTTTCTATTTACTTTTCTATCAAATTTCAAGTTCTTTTTTTTCTATAATTACTCCCATTATTATTAGGTAACTCATTTTTATTGCTACTATCAGCATAATTTTATTTATTCCATTGAATCGAAAAAGTAAGAAAAAGTAACTATTCTAACACTGAAAATACTCAGGACTAGTCAAATTATATGGATATGAATAAAAAGAAAATAATTGAACCATTATTAAGCACTTAAAAAGCATTATGTATGTTCGTGTTGCTTAATTAAAATGCAAATGGATTTATCTTTATAAAAACAAATATAATTATTAACATATTATATTATGGTTTTATTAAAATTATATCTGGGGGAAAAATGACGGTATTTGAAGAGGAATCTGGACCCTTCTTAGAAATTGCAAAAAATTTCATGGATGCTTTGCTAAATGTTCAGCGAAATGAAGCAAGCAGGATGATACTCAAAGCTGTGGATGAAGGTATGGATATTAAAGATATTTATATCCATGTTTTCGAATCATCACAGCATGAAATTGGTCGCCTGTGGCAGACCAATAAGATAACCGTGGCACAGAAACACTTCTGCACCGCAGCAACCCAGATGATAATGTCCCAATTATATCCTTACATCTTCAGAACTGATAATAATGGCCACCGTTTGGTGGCGGCATGTGCTGCTGGTGAGATGCACGAAATGGGGGTGCGGATGGTGGCGGATATCTTTGAAATGGAAGGATGGGACACTTACTATTTAGGGGCGAATACTCCCAATGATAGCATCACACAAACCATAATCGATCTAAAACCTGACATCGTTGCTCTGTCTGCATCCATCCATTATAACTTAGGGGCGGTGAAGGATTTAATAAAATTAATTAGGAATACACCGGATATATCTAATATTAAGATAATGGTAGGGGGTAGGCCATTCCTCCTGGCACCAGAACTATGGAAAAAAATAGGAGCCGATGGATGCCCAACTAATGCAATAGAAGCTCTTTCCCTTGCTGATGAATTGATCTCATCCAAAAAACAGGCGGAGTAATCCCATGTCTGATAATAAATCCAATTCAGCTAAAAACGAATTACCACCAATCTCTCCAGAGGCACTGTCATCATTCCAGGAAAACAGTGCATCCCTAATTAAGGAAACAGTGTCCCGCTCCCTTAAACGCGACCATGAGGTGGTACATCATGGTGAAAAGGCACCGGAATTATTAACCACTGGTTTAGAATTTACCACTAAAATGCTGGAAGCAGCCATGTCCATGGGTGAGGTTGCATTATTGGAGGATGAACTAAAATGGGCCAAAGAGCGTTTACCCCATGATGGGGTGAAGATGGAACACGTTCTCCATCGCTTTAAGATCTACCGTGACGTGGTTCAGGAAATCTTACCCTCAGAATATGCTACTGAAATCACAGCCTTCATGGATTGGATGATCAACTATCAACAGGCTATGATTGAATCAGATTAAAGAAATACCTATTTTAAACAGGGGGAATAGTCATGCCTCAGAGCGCAGTGGAAGCCTTTGGATTATCCTGTGATTTTAATGGAAAAATCATTGAAATTTTGTACGATAATTTGGGAATAGATTCTTTTAAAACAGGAAAACCATTTCCTAACATCCTGGATGAGGGGAGCACTGAAAAAGCATTAGATTTTATAAAAAAAATCAAAGAAGAAGATGCTGTTCACGACTGGGAATTCAATTTGGGATTTAGGGGAGAATTAATAATTATACACGTATCTGGGTTATTAGTAAACCATAATATACTGATTTTTGGTGCAAAAACCGTTGATGATGCATTTTATTTTATGGAAAACATGGCAAGAATTAACAATGAACAAACCAACGCCATTAGGGGTGTTATAAAATATTTCACAGCCCATCTCCATGAACAGGAAGCTAAAGAAAGTCAAATATATGCCGAGCTGGGACGTCTTAACAACGAGCTCACCAATGCCCAGAGAGAGCTAACTAAAAAGAACATCCAACTTACCAAGTTAAACCAGCAGAAAGAAATGCTCATTAAGGAAGTACACCACCGCGTTAAAAACAATTTAATGATTATATCCAGCCTCTTAAACCTCCAGTCAAATTACTTGAAAGACGAAGAATCAAAAGAAATCTTCAAAGAAAGCCAGAATCGTGCTAAATCCATGGCTTTAATTCATGAACGCCTTTACAGGTCCGCAGATCTCAAAAATATAGACTTCAAGGAATATATAACTACCCTGGCCAATGATCTCTACCGGACCTATGTGAAGGACCCCAGTAGAGTCGCTTTAGAACTGAAGATCCAAGATGTGAATATCGATATTAACGCAGCAATCCCCCTAGGCCTAATCTTAAATGAGTTGATTACCAATTCCATGAAACACGCATTTCCCAATGGTAAAGAGGGTGCTGTTTCTATATCCTTTGGAAAAAACGATGATGAATTTATTTTAAAGGTGAGTGATGATGGAATTGGATTCCCATCTGATCTGGATTATACCAAAACCAATTCACTGGGCATGCAACTGGTAAACAGTTTAACCAGCCAGATAAATGGAAAAATAGAACTGGATAAGGATCATGGAACTAAATTTACCATAACTTTTAAAGAATTGGGATTATAAAAAAAACTTTAGTTCGAGGGTTAATTTTAGTTTTTTTAATAATGAGGTGTCTTATATGACGGGACGAAACCAGTACAAAACCTTGGATCAGTGGTGGAAAATAGATGATGAACAACTGAAAACACCCGAACACGATGAATTGCTTATTTGGTTACTTAAAAAAGAGAACCTGAAAAAGATAATCACTGCAAAAGACCCTGAAGCTCTTAATTGGGATTGGATAAACGTTAAAATTCATGCAGAGGAATACATCATTGCTGAAAATGGTTACAGGGTTGGTGCACCAGATATTATATTCTCAATCCCCCGTCATCCAACCAATGAATGTGAAACCAATCATTCCAACAAGAATATCTCTCCAAGTTGTGGTAGTGACCATAAGTATAATCCTCATGAGCATTATCAACATTATTCCAGATATTTCATTGAAATTAAACCGGAAATTACAAATTTCGGGAGCACATTGAGACAACTGAAATTATATATATCCTACGGATACGAGGGTAAGGCATATCTCCTCACTGAAGACCAACGTTACAAGGAAGAGTTTGAAACCCAGGGAATAAAAGTAATATATCCTCCAAAAATACAATCAAATCTTTAATACCAAAATTTATATAAAATTCTTCATTATTATGAGGTTATTTTTTACATAAAATAGAATTTTTAATTAATACTATACACAAATATATGGGTAATAGACTTCATTCAAAAATTTGGTTCTAATTTTCTTGGAGGATGAAAAAGATGAAAAAACGCAAATTAGTTCATTGTAACGGCAAATATCATGTAATTCTTCCATCAAGGTGGGTTAAGGCTGTAGGTATACAAGAAGGAGATGAAGTCACTTTAGAAATAGACGATGAAGATTTCCACAGACTTATAATTAAACTTGTTAAAAAAAGTTAGGAATGACCATTCGGAATGTTAGTTCTAATCAAAATATCGATTTCCCTTATTGGTTTTTTGGGATGCTGATAAATCCGCCCAGTACCATTAAGATGGCTAAAACCATTCCTAAAAGTTGTATTCCCGTGTTTTGCATTTCTATAGATTGTGCACTTACCGCTGCTTTGGATGTTTCTGATGCTCCCAGGATAGTTACCATGGTTTTTACTATTTGATAATCCGCTGCTGTCACTGTAGCGATACCAAAACCCTCATCTGCTCTTAAAATAGCAGTAGCAAGGCCATTAATCCATTGGACTGTTACAGATTTACTTCCCACATTTCCCAGGTTGGTGGTAAATGTGACTTGAGGACCACTGAAGAACATAGCTGCATCAGCACTGTGATCACCACCAGCTGCATCCTGATAGACATCAGCAGTAATGGTGGAAGTTTGACCTGTTGTTATTGTGGAGGGGTTGGCGTTAATAGTTAAAACCAGCCATGGATAATAGTTTATAGTTCCATTTCCCACAAAGAATTTAGCCTCATCTGGTGTATTGGTACCATACCAGTTGTAGGTGGCTGTAGTGTTGCTGTTTTCCAAGGAATGGAAAAGCTTATCCAGATCATCGCGGATGGGCTTTAAAATGGGTTCCAGTTCAGGATGGTTCTTGATGGCATCATCAATGGGCTTTAGCATTTCATCAATACTGGGTCCGAAAGAGGAGAATTTAAAGTTCTGAATGTAATATTCAAAATTCACAATTCGATTGTAGTTAATTGTTCCATTGGGCGAACAAATAACAATACCATTCCCAGAACCGTCTCCTTCCAGGTTATTTCCCATAACCGTGGTGGTGTTAAAACCAGCAGTTACCATAGCTACCGTATTAGCTCCGTTTATTCCCATAACTGTATTAAAGAACATGTTAAGATGGGCCAAAGCAGTGCCAACAATTCCTGCCGCTATACTGGGTGAGGTGATATCAGAAACAATGTTATTGGTAAGGGTTGCATTTTTGAATAATCCCAGGCCTAACATTCCCACTGCTGCCTTGGCATTACTAATATCAGTAACCCTGTTATTTTCCATTATTAACTCACCTAAAGCCACAGCTACAATCCCCACTGCCTGTTCATCTGAAATTATTCCAGATATGCTATTGTTAGAAATAAGAACCGTTCCGTTCCCGATAATAGCAGCTTCAAGAGCATAAACAGAGCTACCAGGCCCTGCTTGTAGTTGGGATATGACATTTTCCAGGATCAACGCATTAATACTGCTGGTGACTAATTCCATTCCCATGATAGCGCTGCTAGCACTGATACCGGTGATTATATTATTAGTTACCACTAAATTGGTGATATTGGCCACCTCTGGATTTCCATCAGCACCCTTGGACTTTCCTAGCTGAACTGCAAAGGCAGTGCCACTAACACCAACTGCATTAATGTTAGATATGGTATTTCCAATGAAATTAAAATCAGTCACTGTTCCATTAATGGAAACAGTGATACCACTACTGGGCCCGGAACCAGTTATATCGGATATGTAGTTATGGTTAACAGTGAAAAAACCTCCGGTAAGATTTCCAATAATTCCATTTTCTGATTGACCGGATATCACATTATCCATTACAGTGGTGTTATTTCCTGAAACAATGATTCCTGTTAATCCGCCATTAATTTGATTATTTTGAATACTACAGTCATTTGCAGTGATATTGATGCCGGTTCCAGAGAAAGGAAGAGTTATCCTGAATCCATTTATGGTGGTTCCACTCCCATCACCACTCCCATCGTTAACCACAGTAAATCCAGTATTTACTGGTTTTACTTCAACATCAGCCCCGTTATTAGTCTGGAGTGTTAGGTTTTTATTTACTAACACATCTTCAGTGTAGGTTCCATTATAAACATTGATTACATCACCATCAATGGTGTTAACATTATCTATAGCGCTCTGAATGTCATTGTAAGTCTGCCCGGTTCCAACATTCCATTGAGCTGCGGTTACATTACCCATTATGAAAAATAAAAATCCGATAGAAAATAAGACCTTTAAAATATTATTATTTAGATTTTTTTCCAAACTCCCACCTTCTAACCCTCCCTCAAAGTTTTGAGGGTGTCATATAATAGTTAATAATAACCAACTGCTATTATAATTTTTCCCATATAATTTATACCTGCTAATTTAGCTCAATATAATGGAATAAAAAAAAGGATCTATTTTTACTCACCGAAGACCAACATTAACAAAGAATAGTTCGAAACCCGGCAGATAAATAAGTAATAACCCTAACGAACCTGAATTCTAAAATTCTTTAATTAAATATGAGAGGGGATGAAATCTGAATCAAATCTGAACCTGGAAAGGTATTTTATCCATTGAAATTTGATTTAACTTTTTAAATATTCTAATGACTACCTTTCATTGAGGGGTCACTCATTATTCAATCACATCGTTATTTAACAGACATATCTATTAAGAGATCAGGCGTTACACTCAGAAATTAGCATGCATCACCATATAATCCAAAGTTTTAAGATGATTCAAATATAATATTTAACGAGGATTAATAGGGGTTTTGTATGTTCATGCTGAATAATAAACCTCAATTTCTTAAATAACAGACCATTTTAGGGGAGATGTGTTAGTAAAAATATTGAAAACAATCAGAAAACAATTATGGTCCTAGACCAGTGAACTACTTGAAAATAATACTTATAAAAAGTTTTGAACAGTTTTAAAATCCCACTTTGTATCCATAGATAGCAATTGAAATAGAAATAGAGTTTCTGCCGATTTGATTTATCTAGAGTTGATATTATGAAGACCAATAAAAATTATATGAGGGGAGAACTTGTAGATTCTGAGATTGGGAATAAAAAAACCGACTCTGAAGGCTCACCAGTAAGTGGTGTCCGGATGGATGCTTCGCGTGCCTATAAGGATATTCCTGAATTGCTCCAGAAAGTTATTGATGAGGATGATGATGCAGCATGGGCAGCCATCATCAACAAAATCAATTATATCTATGACCAGGTTGATATTTCCCTGGGAAGCCTTGACCAAGAGACTGGTTTTATCAGTGAGGTTCTTAAACATATAAAATCTGGGAAAAAATTACTTTTCAAGCCTAATTTAGTGGGGCCGCAAGTTATTGACATTGATACTCATGGTGAAGGATTGGGTGCTCCCATATGTACGGACTGGTCAGTTATCGCAGCACTGATGAGATGGTTCCATGATAAACTTAGCATTGATTATAACCAGATGGCCTTGGGTGAAGCTTCCACCTCATCCATATTAATGGAGTTAATGGCCAGCAAAATAACCGGAAAAACCATCACTGCCGAAGCGATTTTTGAAGGACGATCCGGAGATTTCTATGGCGGTTGGGGTTTTTACTTCGTACGCAGGTACCTTGAAGAGCACCACCCTCCATCCCATACCGATGATCCTATGAATGGATATGAGGACAGTGTGGCCGGTAGATACTTTTCACCAGGCATGGCAGGGAACCGGTTAATGGTCTATGATTTGAACCAGATCGCAGATCTATCCCGTGGAAGAACCATAACTGTCCCTGAAGGTGATAACTATTCTGAGATCACCCTGCATAAGGTAATTGTTGGTGGGGATCCTGATGATAATGTTGACCGGAATGATTATCCTGGCTGCGTCCTGGTAAACGTTCCTAAAATGAAGATCCATGCCCAGGATCTACTCACTAACGCCATTAAAAATATAGGTATAGGCCTTTACCCAACACAATGCGCTATTAACTCGGATGATGAAAATAAATGGAAATACGCAATGCCCCCATCATCAACTCCCAGTTTTAAAGGTAAGCTACCCCACTGTCCATGGGTTGTGGAGATAGATGATGACACCGACCTGCCCCTGAAGGACGAAAATGGGGAATACATTGTAACTCGGACTGCAGGAATGCCAGGAACCCAGGCCGATGTTATCAGAGCGGTGCAGGAGCAGGGTGTATACATGGTTCATGTATCTGATTCCATCGACATGATCAATCTTAACCATAACCCTGAGGGCATCGCGGTTAGGATCCCAGAAGGATACCTCTGGTCATCGCTGGATTGTGTTGCCCTGGATCTGTTATGTGCACGATACTGTTTTAAAACCATTCCCATGTCCAAAGGAATGAAACTTAAAGAAGAAAACAGTTGGAACACCGAGTTTGTTCATCAGGTCCCTGTGGCCCAGATTGAATACAAAAACATAATCACAGTTGAAGGACTTGATTCACCCCTTTTTAGATATAATCTGTATTCCTATGCTGAAAATCGGGGCATAGGACAACAACCATACTACGTCACAGGCTGGGACTCAGTAACTGACACTCCCTTAACATCTCTGGCCGGTCATCTGGGTAGGGTGGAGGAGAATAAGTTCATTGAATTAATGACCGATAACATGTATTACAATCCCAGCTGCATGATCTGGGACATGCAAAAAACTATTCTAAGTTATGCCGAAGCCCATGATACCTTAAATGGTACATCCATCGTCAAAGAGTTCATGGATGGGTTTGATGAGAATGGTGATGGTGTTATTGATTACGATGAACGGGGGAGGAAAGGGTTTGACACTCATAATTTTCTAATAATGTCACAGTCACTGGATATTCAATTAACTGAAGAATACGGGACGCTAAAGGGGAACTTTTATAATATGGTGAATGTTGGGAAACATTCTGATGAAAAATGGAATCCCGAGGGCTATGATTTCACCAGGGAGTTCAACCTGGTTGGAATTGCTAATCAAGCCTATGAGATGTCCAAGTATGAAAATGTAACCCCTGATCCATTTGTTCCGGGGATGAAATGGGGAAATGGTATGTGGCCCAGCTGGGAGCTAGCTAGATGGGCAATGTTCTCTGGCATGCTTTATGGTACCCTATCAATAGATCAGGTGAGTATTTCCTCGGTTTATGGGATGGTATTCAGCTATGCTGATAAAACACTAAACAAGGGCCAATATACTGGAAGTGTTGATGAAAAGATTTCAGATCCACAGGCAGTTCATAAATATTTTGAAGCACTTTCAAAAGGGGTAGATATCCTGGATTTTGTTTTTTATGTACCCTCAGGATTTGGTATTCTGGGTGAAGTGAAGATACCCAATGTAGAAGAAACCAATGATCCGGGTAAGACATTCACCGCTCACTTTAATCAGGGTCAGGAAGTCTGGTAGGTAAGCGGGACGTAATTCTCCTCCTTTTTTTTATTGGGAGTAGTTGTTGGTTAGTATAATTGGATAAATCAATACTTTAATTGGATAATCAAATTTTTCCTTAATTTAATATTATTCCCTGGGGAAACCTAAATAGTAAAAATTGGGGAATGGAGTATAATAATATATTATTCTAAAAAATGTATTCCTTAAAAAAATAAGGAAAAGGGATATTAAACCCCTCTATTCTTTTTTCCGGGTTCTGAAAAATCCACTAAGTACCATCAGGGTAGCTAAAACTATTCCTACGGGAGGTGTTCCGGTGTTCTGCATTCCAACGGTGTTTGTGGTTACCGCATTAACTGTAATTGGTGTTACGGGCACTGTTAAATACATGGTTTCCAAGTCCAGTGCTGCAGATGTTAGTGCAGTGCCGGCTGCTTCATCTCCACGTAGTAGGATGGTGGCAACACCATTTATAGTTAAAGCAGTGGCAATTTTACTACCCACATTTCCGAGGTTGGTGGTGAAAGTCACCACAGTCCCGTCAGGAAGATGTCCTAAAGCCGGGTCATGGAATGTTCCATCTGAATCATAGCGGAAGTAAGCAGTTAAAGTAGAAGTACTACCCTGGGTTATGGAGGTGGGGTTGGCGGTGTATCTCATAACCAGCCATGGATCGTAGTCCATGGATGTTCCGGTGATGATTTCGCTAAATTCTGGATTGCTGGATCCCCACCAGTTATATTGTAAATCTGGAACTGATTGTGCATCATTATGCACGGCGCCAGGCGAATTATTTACAATACGGTTGAAATTAGCCACTATCACACCAAAATTGCATACTCCACCACCAACAGGTGCATATTCACCCTCATTTGTAACGGTGACGGTATTAAATGCTATGGTACTGTTGGTGATAAGTAGAACATTCTCGTTGTAGATCCCACCACCAACTGCAAATTCATTTCCATCTATGGCTGCCACGCTGTTATATTGGATGTTGCCCTTGTCAATAAAAGTATTCCCTGCAAAGGAGTTGCATATTGCTCCACCCCCAATACGGTTTATGCCGGGAGTAGTGGCAGTGATAGTGTTGTACTGGAGGGTGCTGTCTGTGATATACAGATTTCCACCATTTTGTATTCCCCCACCATAGGCACCCACCCCGGCATTGGTGGTAACAATGATGGCGTTGGATTGAATTTTACTTCTATTTATGGCCATATCCCCATTGCTGAAAATTCCTGCACCATTGGCAATCACATCCTTATCAGCATTGGCAGTGACCGTGTTGTTTTGGATGATGCTGTTGTTGATGAGGAGGACTTTATCATTGTAGATTCCTCCACCGTCGGCAGACACAATATTTAGTTGTGATGTTGCTGTAGCCGTGGCACAGTTATTCTGGATGAGGGAGTTGTTAATAATCAGATTTCCCACATTGCATATTCCCCCACCAGCAGCAGAAATGTTTACACCTTCGCCAGAAGCGGTGGCAGAGTTATTTTGGATGATGCAGTTATCAATGGCCATGGTACTATCATTATCATTGTAGATTCCAGCACCAGCTGCAACCACGTCCACAGTTGTACTTGTAGCGTTAGCAGTATTAAATTCAAGGGTGCTATTATTCAAGGTCAAAGTACCTTCCTTGTTGTAGATAGCCCCACCCCTACCGGCGGTGTTTCCCTGGAAGTTGCTGTTGTTGATGGTACAGTTACCAAGGTAATGGAATACTGCTCCTCCTTCATAGGCTGTGTTGCTGTTAAAGGTTGAATCAATGATCGTAGAAGTACCGGTATTGGCTATAGCACCTCCATAGGCATGATTAGGTATGTTTGCGGTGTTATCAGTAAAGGTACAGCTTGTAACCTGTAAAGTTCCGTACCAGTTCATGATGGCACCTCCGGCATTGGATGCCCGGTTACCGGTGAAATTACAATCCTCAACTGTTAAATTACCCCGATTTAGAATACTACCTCCATAACTTCCAGAACCGTTTTTAAATGTAATTTGCAGTATGTTAACAGTTGCCCAATTCTGAATTACGACGATATGGTTATGGTTTCCAGCATCGATTATGGTGTTGTCCTGTCCAGATCCAATAATATTTAAGGATTTGTTGACCGTTAATCCATAGTCACCTGCAGTATTATAAGTCCCTGATAAGAGGTATATGGTTCCTGTATTGTTATTAGCCGTTTCTAATCCTTTATAAATGGTCTGGTAAGGTTTTATGTTACTACCATCACCATCGGTATCGTTCCCATCGGGGGAAATGAACACGTTATCTGGATCTATAGGATCAGCCGCTGTAACTGCTCCAACAGTCAATGAAACTAAAATAATAAGTGATAAGAGTATTAATATTTTTTTTATATTTTCACCTCCTTTTGTCCACTATCTCAAATAATCTCATCAAAACATTGTTTAATTTCAAGTATAAATAAAGATGCACACTTTAATCCAATGGAAAAATTTAAATGTAAACCATTATCCCTTAAAAAGAGATTGATCAATAATTCTATATTATCTGTTCATAAAGGGAAAATAGAAAAATATAGGAGTATTATTTCTTCGTTATATGTGCATGAATCGTCTTACCAATAGGTAATATGCTCTTGAATCATCTTACCAATAGATATTATTAAAATTCAATACTAAGATTGATTGAAATTAAAATAAAAAAAGTGGGGAAAGGTAAAATAAATCCCTTATTGTTTTTTCCGGGTGCCAATAAATCCGCCGAGTATCATTAGGATAGCTAATACTATTCCTGCGAGTGGTATTCCTGTGTTTTGCATTCCAACTGTGTTACTGGTTACGCTTGCTGCATTTACCGGTGTCACTGCATTTAAACTTAGGGAATTAACTCCCATACTGTTTATACTGAAGGTTTCTGATGCTATTGATGCTGTGAATAGGTAGATTCCGGGTCCTGTGGTCCATCCGGTGATGTAGAGGTAGGGGTCGCCTACGGTGACGTTGTTGAATGTCCAGGTTATGGTGTTCCCGTTCTGAGTCCAGGTTCCATCACCCTTGATTTCGGATATTACGAATCCTTCGGGTATTGGTATGGTTATAGTAACGTTTTGTGCATCGTCTGGTCCGTTGTTTCCCAGTTTGTAGGTTAAGGTGAATGTTTCACCGGTTCGGGGATTGTTTTTGTTGCTGGTTATCTGGATGTAGAGGTCTGATTGGGGCACGTAGATTGTAGCGTTGGTTGTGTTGGTGGTTCCTATGAGAGTTGCTGTGTTTGTGGTGTTTTTCCCTGCAAGTAGACTTGTTACTTCTCCAGTGAGGTTTAAGGTAGCATTTTCACCAGTGTCAAGGTTGAGTGTCCATATTCCAGTTTCAAAGTTGTAATTTCCTTTAGAATAAGTTATTGCAACATTATTGAATCCGGCTGGCATTATGTCTTGTATCTGGATGTTAATAGCGTCGCTGGGTCCGTTGTTGTGCACAGTTACTGTATAGGTGATTGTATCTCCTACGTCTGGCCGTGGGTTGTTCACTGTTTTTTCTAGTTCAATGGCCGATTCTTGTTTTACAGTCGTGAATACAGTATCAGATGTATTATCTGGGTCTGTTATATAGGTAGATGAGGTTATGGCCACGGTATTGGATAGTATGGTATCTGCTGGTATTGATGATAAGACTGTTCCATTTACAGTTATAGTGCATGAACCACCTGTGGGAAGAGTTCCCAGGTTTATGTTCAAATTTCCAGTTCCGGATGTGGGTCCAGAAGCTCCTCCAGAATATTCCACGTTCCATGAAATATTCGATATACCCATGGGGAATGTATCAGATATGATAACATCGGTAGCAGTATCGGGTCCATTATTAGTGGCGGTTATGGTGTAGGTGATTTGATTTCCGGCAATAACTGTGCCAGGAGCGGTTTTGCTGATGGTTAAGTTGGCTGCGGGTATGATGTTAATATACGCAGCTTCAGTGTCAATGGTTGTGTATCCGTTGGCAGTGGCATTGACTCTAACCGGGTTAAATAAAGGATTAACAGCTCCTTCAATGGCATAGAAGGTGGCAGTCAAAACACCGGCAATTGTGTTACCTGTGAATGAATGGCTAATTACTGAACTATTAAAGCTTCCCCAAGGCACATCCAGTTTTATACTCCCGTCAGGTATATAACCACCAGTTAAAGGACTCCCACCGTTGATGTGGTTGAAATCTGCAGTGATATTTGATGTTTCTCCGTTGTTTATGTTGTTAGGAGTTGCATTTACCGATAAAATTATCCATGGATCTGATAACACATCACAACCAGTGTCCATCACTATGAGGTTGTTGATGGTTGAAGGATCAGTGTTGGATCCCCACCAGTTCAGCGTGGCATTTAAAGACCCATAGGCAATATATATGGCATTGCCTTCTGGTGCGATGTTTCCCACGATCCTGTTGAAATGGATGAGGTTGTTGGTGTAATTTCCATCGTAGATGTAGAATGCCCCACCATAATTGCTGGCATAGTTCTCAGAGAACACACTATAATTAACTGTTACCAGGAAATTACTCATGTAGTTCTGACTTAAGATGGCTCCTCCACTTCCTGCTGAGTTTTTTGTGAAAGTTGAGTTGGTGATATTCATGTTAGCCATGTTACAGATGGCTCCACCACTGTAAAAAGAGGCACTGTCAGGAACCCAGTTTCCCATGAATACTGTGTTGGAGATGGTTAGATTTCCGTCACTGTAAATTGCCCCACCAAAATAATCTGCATAGTTATTGGAGAATGTGCAATTCAGGATATTCAGATCTCCCTGGTTCAGAATAGCTCCGCCAAAACCAAACCCTGTCCCGTTGGTCAGGGTAAGGTTTCTAAGTGTGACACTTACTCCGGGGCTTATAATGAATATTCCGCCATTACCATCGGCATTGATAATAACACCAGTTCCAGTACCTGGTATCCAAGTGTCCTGGAAAATGGTCATGTCTTTATCGATACTCAGTCCACGATCTAATGGGTCTTTGTATTCTCCGTTGGCGATGTGTATTCTGCCATTTGATCTAACTTCGCTTATTGCCCTATTTAATGTGAGGAATGGATAACTTGGACTACCGTTTCCAGTAGTATCGTCTCCAGTGGCGGCAACGTAGATATCATCCCTGTCCATTATTCTTATTGTGGTCTTTAAGTTTTGTCCATCAACAGTGGCATTTACGGTTGCAAATCCTGGTGTTAAACCAGCAGTGAAGGTAGTTGTAGTGTTTAAACCATCACTGATAATGTCATTTAATGGGTTTAGATCTCCTAAACTGTTAACATCAAAAACTACATCAACAGGAGGAACAGCACCTAAGGGGGAAGTGTCATCACCGTTTGAATTGTATTTCAAACTAACACTTACCACGGAACTTTCACCGCTTCCAATTAACTCGGAAGTGGGGGTTATGGTAAGTATAATCCATGGATCAGCATATACTGAACCTCCATATACATAAATCAGGTTAGAGATGGTCATTGGATTGACATTGGAACCCCACCAGTTATTGGTGGCATTCAAAGTGCCCGCATTATTCCAAATGGCAGTACCATAATTTGCAATGTTTCCATAAAATCTATTGAAATGAACTTCAACAATATTGGAAGCACCTACATTATTGTAGATCGCACCACCAAAGTATGCGTAGTTATTAAGGAAAGTACAACTGGTTACTTCCAAATTAGCATACATGTTTTCAATAACACCACCCAGTGGGGTGTAATAACCGACTTTTTGTCCATTGTTGGTGAAAGTACAGTTAGTAATGTTCATAGCGCCATATATATTATAAATGGCACTATCACTACTTCCATAATTACCACGGAAGGTGCTGTTAGAAATATTACTGGTCCCTTGGAAATTGGAGATGGCCCCACCACGATCTTCGGCAACGTTACCATCGAAAGTACAACCAGTAACATCCAAAGTACCAAGGAAACTACCAATTGCCCCGCCGTAATGGTATAAACCAAGTGTTCTATCGTTAGTGAAAGAACAATTGACTACTTTCAACGTACTCTGATAATTATAGACAGCACCACCGCCTCCAAGACTTGATTGGCAGTTTGCGGTGTTATTGGTGAAACTACAATTTTCTAAAGTTAAAGTACCCTGATTGTAGATAGCACCACCAGAACCAGTTGTATATCCATTGGTTAGGGTTAAGTTACGGATGGTAACCGTAACTCCTGGTTGAATATTGAAAACCCAACTGTTATCGGTTCCGTTCATAATGGTGCCACTCTGGCTTTCACCGGTAATGTTCATATTCTTGTTTATGGTAATGTTGGTGTTGCCAGTTCCAGTGTATTGTCCATCAGCGATTTGTACTATTCCATTAGAGTCTACAGTTCCGGTTGCATTTCCAATAGTAAGTTTGGCATGTTCCCATGAAGAACCATCATTGGCATCATCTCCACTGGAACCATTCACATAAATGGTTGCAGCCGAAGCAGAACTAACACAAAAAAGTACTGTTAAACCGACTAATAGTGAAGAAATGAGTATTTTAGTTGTAATTTCTTGTTTTCTTATCTTTTCACCTCCATTATGCCTAATAATCTAAAATAACCAGATATTGGTTAGTGTTAATAATTAATAAAGCAGCACTTTTACGATTAAAAGGAAAAATTTATAAATAATAACAAAATTCAAATATCAGCTTAAATTTGCTAATTTAGTTTATTCAATTGTTTCTTAGGAGTATAATGGTATAAGAAAAAATAAAGCTTTCATTATTCGTTTATGGACTCTTGAATCATCTCTACAATACACACCCTATTCCAACCAACCACACCATCAGCAATCTCCTCCAAGTCACCTGGCACCTCTTCCATACCGTAGGGGCGAATAAGGATTATGGGTTTTTCTAATTCTTGGGCAATTTTTACCTGAGTTTGGATTAAATCATGGTGGCGGGAGTAAAGACTGGTGAGAACAACCACAATCTCCGCGGGTTCTATCTGATCCCTTAACTCCTGGAAGCTGTTTTCACCAGGCACTCCATGGTCTTCCCATTCAAAGTCCGGAGCTTCAATTAACCTCTGAATAAAGGTAAGGTACTCTTCATTTCCTTCCCCATTATGACTGATGAATAAATGATAAACTTTTAAGTCCTCTTCAAACACCATATCCACCTCCTTAACATTTCGGAACAAGTTTCAATCCCTTAACTTTTCTTAAATATATTCTTCTTAAATTTGGATGATAAGTATCTATCTATTTATAATATCAGACATAAATATAATAAATAATCCAGTAACGATAACTTCTAAAAACTAATTGGGGGGTTTAATGAAGAAAAGACCATCATTACGTCCTAAGAAAAAGTCCAGGTCGATTCCGAAAACTTTGATGGTCAACCGGAAAATACTGATAATAGCCCTATTGCTCTTTTTAGTCTTAACCTGTTTTATTATAATAAATAATGGAACAACAACACCCTACACATATGTCAATGGATATCCGGTGCAGGGATCTTCTAATTATAAAATAATACTTATTGATAACTCTACTGGTGGGGATGTATCCAATAACACGGTGCTAATGGAAAACATTAACAAAACCCCGGTAATATCTGAACTCATTGAAACTGGCAAAAAAGGCACACCCCTAATTGTTTTAGGGGATGGAAGCCAACCCCGGGTAATGGTGGTTGCCGGAGTTCACGGAGCAGAGTTACCATCACAGATTGCTGCAACCAACATCATCAACCACCTTAATGGAAAAAAAATAAATGGAACCGTATATGTAGTTCCCTTTGCCATTCCCCACAACACAGCAAGCTCCACCAGGATAAACAATGGCACTGACCCAGATAGAGTGGCCCATAACAATGGAACTCCATTAAACAATATCAACAATGTATCCGTAACGAGTAACATCACCCTACTGGCTGATTTCCATTCAGCACAACCCAATGATATCCCCGGTAAAAACTGTATTATATATGATCCTACAAATCCTAAAAGTCAGGAATTAGCAGGATACATAGGCAATAAAACTGGATCTCCCCTGATGGAAGTGGGACCCTACCCTGGTGTTCTATCCACAGTTAGTAACCGTAATGGAATACCCTCGGTGGTGTGTGAAGTCCTATCAGCCCACAATAAAACCGACCAGGCCAGTGTTGAACTCTCATACCAGTACATGCTGGCCTTTTTAGAGTATTCCGGAGTTTATAAAAACACTGGTTAAAGCCAATGATCATCAGAAAATAGGTTTAAATCCTGATTAAAATGGGATTTTATTGATTTGATAGAAATAAAATAATTTATAAAAAAAATGGGTAAGGTTTAAGCAGCCTTAAGCTCAGCGGTTAATTGATTATTTTTATCCTCATCCTGAAGCCATACTTTAACTTCCTTCCAAACCACGTTGCACCTGTCTTCGGGTTTCATACCCACCAATTCTCTTATGGCCAGGTCAACTTCTTTTCGTTCTTTCTTATCTTCCGGATGCAGATCTGCTGCTTCCAGAACCTCTTTCATATGTCTCAGGTAACAACTCATATCACATTACTCCTGTAAAACTATCCACTGATGATAATCCCCAACTAAATTGAGCATTACCACTTCTCATTCATTTAGTATGGGGTAATACGCTTAATAGTTTTAATGGAATGAAAATAAACACATCCCTTGAAAAGGAGATTTAAATAATGATTAACAACATAATACTTTCACTCTTAAGAATAAATCACTTTAATAAAGCTAATTTATAAACTAAATAAGTATTAATGGCGGGATGCTAAAATGGGAGATAATTTCACTGTGGCTCTATGCCAGATGAAGGTAGTGGAGGATAAGGCTCAAAACATTGAACATGCATTGTCCATGATTATTGAGGCAGCGTCCCAGTCGGATCTGGTGATACTACCGGAGATGTGGAACTGTCCCTACCAAACCACTCTCTTCCCGGAATATGCTGAGGAAAAAGAAAAAAGCACCACCTTAAATGCCATATCAGGGGCTGCAAAGAGGGAAGATGTTTATATTGTAGCGGGTTCCATCCCTGAAAAACATGAAGGAAAGATATACAATTCCAGTTTCATCTTCAACCCCCAGGGGGAAATTCTGGATGTGCATCGCAAGGTTCACCTTTTTGATATTGACGTGCCCGGCAAGATCAGTTTCAAAGAATCAGAAACCCTGACTGCTGGTAACCAGATCACAGTAGTGGATACGCCACTATGCAGGATTGGGATATGCATCTGTTATGATATTCGATTCACTGAACTATTACGTCTCATGGCACTGGAAGGAGCCCAGATAATTATCGTACCTGGAGCTTTCAACATGACCACCGGACCAGCCCACTGGAAACCATTAATCCAGGTTCGAGCCGTGGATAACCAGGTTTTCATGGCAGCTATTTCACCAGCCAGGAACCATGATGCTTCTTATGTGGCATATGGTCATTCCATGGTTGTTGATCCATGGGGGACTATTTTAAAAGAGGCCGGAACTGGTGAAGAAATTATATACGTCCATATTAACTTGGAACTTATTCCTAAAATTCGCCAGGAACTACCAATTCTAAAAAACCTACGAACAGACCTTTACCAAATTAAGAGAAAATGAACTGGTTACCATTCCCATTGTAAAGTAAAGTTAAAAAAAAGATTAACATGGTAAAATTCTTTTAAAAGTTAATATTAAGAGAATAATTGTTGAAAACCATGATTGAAAAATTAGAAGATCATGAAATAAAAGATATCATGGGCATATGGTTAAAGACCACGGTTACTGCTCACAGTTTCATACCTGAAAAATACTGGATTGAAAGTTATGATAAAGTAATAGAGGGATATATACCCTTTTCAACAACCTTTACCTATAAAGAAGATGGTATAATTAAAGGATTTATAAGTACAAGGGATAATTCGTTTATTGGTGCATTATTTGTTTTAGAAGATTATCAAGGGAAATCCATTGGTAAAAAACTATTAAATTACTGTAAATCATTATATTCTAGTTTAGAATTATGTGTTTATGTTAAAAATGAAAATGCCGTAAACTTTTATAAAAATTGTGGCTTTGTGATTAAATCAAAACAACCCAATGAAAATTCGGGATTTATGGAATATGGAATATTAACCCCCTCCATTTTTCACCATTCGGAGAGGCATTGTATGGCTTTTTTAGAGTTATAACCGAGTAGTGTGATGATGCCTGCTAAAAGTACATTTAGAGAAACGTATTTTACTACTGATCTGTAGGTAAATCTGTGTATTTTCTTCATAGAAAAAGCTTCTTTTGTTAATTTATTCCAGTCTTCGATCATGCCCCGTATAGGTTTTAATCTCTTCCAATTGGTGATTTTTCGTTTAAAATCACGCACTAATCGTTTGTAAAAACTTTTATTCTTATATTTGCTAGTATTTTTATTAAAACAATCCAATGGATAGCTTAAACTATCTAATATCTTGTTTAGTTTGAAATAATATTTGGGGAAAATAATTGGAACAATATTATAACCTAAAATACCATTAATATAATTATCCTTACTGTAATATCCTTTATCAAAGATAAAAGTATCTCCTTTCAGTATTAAACGTCTATTTTTCAGTTGTTCCATGATTTCTGTGAAGATTGGAGCATCATTTGGAGATCCCTGGTGAATAATAAAGGCTAATGGCTTCATTTTAGGGTATTCTAAAGCTATTGTGAGTTTATATCCAATATAAAATCCCTTAGAAGAACTGCAACCCCATTTAAACTCTTCATCTTCCAAAGATTTTTTAGATCTTTTTTTCCGATTCCAATTTATATCCACCTGCAAATCAGTACTATCCACCAAAATAGTGGTCTTTCTTCGCCTTTTACTAGGATTTTGAGTGTTCAAAACACCATTAACCAGTTTTACAAACTGATTTTCTGAAAACCTTGACATAAAACGATAAAAACTGTCAACATCAGGCACATCTTCCACACCAACAAATTTCCTAAGTTCTTCTCTCTCATTAAGCTCCCTTAACACATATGAAACATCCACAGAAAAAAACATACTAGTAAACATAACTCTAAACATAATTCCAGCTTTATCAGCGGGTTTAATGCCGTGTTTAGCTATTTCCTGCTTTACTCTACGGGAACCGAAAATTTTAAGTATTTCACCCAACAATTTCCACTTGGAGTCTCTTTGGTCACAGATCAACGGAGATTTCATGTAAACACCAGGAGGAAGTATATACTTCCTCCATATTAAATTTATCGATTCAAAAATAGTTAAAAAATCATTCAAAGTAAAATAATAATGCACTTTTAGAAACCAAATATTATCACTATACCAAACAATGAAAATAAGGGTTCATAAACCCCCACTAACCAATGAAAAATGGAGGGGGTTATGGAATATACAATGTCATGGGTAAAAGAATAATTTGTAATAAATTAATAGTATATGATCCATGAATTGATTCATTGAGTTATTTCTAAATCTTCTTTAAGGCCTTATTACATGCCTTTTTAAACTCTTTATCTCCAGTGGCTGCCCGCCGTGCTTTTTTAATAGGATCAATAGCTCTCTCGTCCCCTATATCGCCCAGTGCCTTAACTGCAGCCACTCGAACACCCCAATCTTCATCTGTAAGGGTTTCAATTAGAGGGTCCACTGCCGCTTCACTACCAATCTCCCCCAGTGCCTTGGATGCGAACTTACGCACGCTCCAATCCTCATCAGAAAGAGCTTCCACCAACTGGTCAACCACAATATCGCTTTTTATATCTTTAAGGGCCAGTGTAGCGTATCTGCGTATGTTACCTTCATCATTTTTCAGGATCTTCACCAGAGGTTCGATGGCAGGTTCACCAATTTTACCCAGAGCCTTGGCAGCTGCGAATCTAACCTGGGGATTATCATCTTCCAATGCATTGATTAAGGGTTCAATAACATCCGGATTTTTAATTTCTCCCAGATTCTCAGCAGCTTCCCTCCTTTTTTCAGCATTGTCATTGGTTGTTAAATCTTTCAATAATACTTCTAATTGATTATTATCATCAGTTGACATTTTTAATCCTCAATATTAGTTACTCAAAATTTTTTTATTTTTTCTCTAATATTAAACTATTTACTCCTTTATTTAATAACTGTAAAAAGGGGATAAAACAAGAAAAAAAATATTAAATAGGGAAAATATCTTCCAATAATTACTATTTTATGATGTGGATATTGTATCTGGGGCGTTATGTTATACTATTTATATGGACTAATTTAGGATAGATAGTCATCTTCCTGGAATTGGGTGGTAATATTAGTTCCACTATCGCGTTTAACTGATATTATTCCTTCAATCTGGCCAATAAGGCTTTTAACCAGTTGTAATCCTAGAGTATCTGTTTTTTCAATATCCAGATCGGCTGGCAGTCCAATACCATCATCACTTACAATCATCACATATTTTTCAGCTTCTTTGAAAAATTTGATGGTTATAATTCCATGTTGTCCATTGGGAAATGCATATTTCATGGAATTGGTTAAAAGTTCGTTTAGTATCAGGCCTAATGGTATGGCAGTGTTGATATCCAAGTTAAGATCCTCCAGTTCCATAACCAGCTCCACCCTTTCCTGATCCTCCAGAAATGAGTTAAATAAATCCCGGGCCAGGTGACGGATGTAGTCCCCGAAGTTAATCTGTTTAATATTATTAGATCGGTACAGTTTTTCATGGATAAGAGCCATGGATTTGGCCCTGGTCTGGATCTGATGAAATATTTCACGGGACTTTTCATCTTCAATATCCGCTGAGGTTAAATTAAGTAAACTGACCATAATCATCAAATTATTCTTGGTGCGGTGATGAATTTCCCTTACCAACATCTCCTTATCATCCAAAGCTTTTTTTAATTTTTCTTCGGCTCGTTTGCGTAATAAAGCCTCAACAATAGTGGTTGAAATGTTTTCCATGGTTTTTCTATCATAAAAATCAAAGTCTGACTCCTTATTACACAATCCAATCAAACCCATGAATTCCCCATTTCGCAAGAGGGGACTAATTAGCATATTCTTAATAATGGGATAATTTCCGAGTAAAATCTCCAATTCCAGGGGGTTAAGATCATTATATATAACGGGATATGGTTTTTTTTGCAGATGTTTCCATAGATTTTTAATCTTGAGTTTTTTGAGAATGGGATAAAAATCATATTCTTTTAACTTACATTCTCCAAGCATGACTGGATTAATTGCCAGGTGGTTAACTTCCCCATTCCCATCCCTTTCGCAGATAAAACCAAACTCACTATGGGTGATATCTTCACAAACCCGGAGGCAGGTTTGGGTGAGTTCATCTTCATTTTTGGATACAATTGCTTCGGTTAAAATAGTTCCCATGGCTTTGTGGATTTCATTCTGTCTGCTTAAAAGCAGCTCATATTCTTTTTGTTCAGTTATATCCCGGGCTACACCTAGAACTTTTTCCACATTCCCCTCCTCATTTTTAAGTGGAATGAGTAGAGTGTCCAGCCACATGGATTCAGGTGACATGGTTAGCAGGTTTTCCCCCCGCAATGTATTTTTAATTTCAAATACTCTCTTCAGATATCTGCCCTGTAATTCATTGGTTTCAGCGGGGAATAGTTCACATCTTGGTTTCCCCAGTACTTCATCAGGGTTTAGTTTCCATTTGCGTGCTGCATACTCATTGATATATTCCAGTTGATCTTCCTTGTTTATGATAAATACAAATTCTTCAACAGCTTCAGCCAGAGTTCGGTATAGGGTTTCACTTTCCTTAATTCGCGCCATTGCCTGGTTACGTTCAGTAACATCCATAATTGAAGCTAAAGTTCTTCGTGTTCCGGGTATGAGGCAGATATTTGCGTAGATATCTTTTATTTGCCCATATTTATCAATAATACGGAATTCATAGTTTTCAGGGGCTGAAGTTGAATTAGTGTACCTTAACTGTTGGTATTCCATCATTTGGGGAAGGAATTCTGGTAAAACAAAATCCATCCAGGTTTTTTTACCCATAATCTCTGAAGGATGGTAACCGAATATATTTTCTATTTCAGAATTGGCCAGTGATATGGTATTATTCTCGTCCACGATGAGAGTGGCTGTTCCACTATGTTCAAATATAGTCTTATAGTAAGCAACAGATTTCCTTAGTGAGTCTTTAGTCTTTTTAAGATTGGTTAGATCAGAAAAGCTCCATACTCTCCCGGTAACCTCGTTTCCAATCAGTTGGGGCTGTGAGTAGCGCTGGTAAACACGTCCATCCTTAAATTCCAGGATGTCAATGCTTATTTTACGGGGATTATCATATAATTCTTCAATCTTTTCCCTAAACGCCACTGGATCCTTTAAACATCCAGTTATGTAATCCAGGAGTTGTTCATCATAACCCGGGTTAATCATTTTTGAGGGAATATCCCACATTTCCAGGAATTTCTGATTGTAACTGGTTACTATGCCCTTCTGGTTAACTACCATTACACCACTGGCAACAGATTCCAGTGTGGCCTTATGCAGTGATAGGGATTCCCTTAATGAATCTTTCATTAGTTTAAGATCAGTAATATCTGTGGCAAAAATAGAAACAGCAATTATTTCATTTCCTGATTTAACTGGTGAAATATAAACTTTAACATGCCTATATTCCCCACCTTTATCTAAAAAATAGGATTTAAAAGGACGATTCTTTTTATTATTAAAAATGATTGCAATGCAATCAATATATTTTTGATATTCTTCAGAAGGGATAATTTTAAGGTTTGATATTTTTTCAGCAATGCACTGATTATTAACCCTGGAAATCAGTTTTTTCGCGGCATTATTAACTTCCAGAATCTCCCCATTCAACCCCAATAATATAATGTAGTTAGGAGATAATTCAAAAATCTCCTCTTTAAATGCAATATCCTTTTTTAACCGGGATATTTCATCTTTTATAGTTTTAACATCATCGAACTCTTTCAAACCCGCATTATTTTTTGTCATTAAGTATCCCCTTTAACCCCTAACAGATACTGGGATATCCCCCCAATAATAATATACGCCATTATTTTTTTTATA
Source organism: Methanobacterium subterraneum (assembly GCF_002813695.1). Taxonomy (NCBI): domain Archaea; kingdom Methanobacteriati; phylum Methanobacteriota; class Methanobacteria; order Methanobacteriales; family Methanobacteriaceae; genus Methanobacterium; species Methanobacterium subterraneum. Next base: position 659,232 of record NZ_CP017768.1, read on the forward strand.
AACATTAATGAATACCTATCACAACACCATATAATTAATTCACTATTCCTGTGATGCATGTCACCGGAAACAGTTTATTTTGTGAAAACAGTCTGCATCAAAAAAAAATCTATATTTAAGGATTATTAAATGAAATTTTTTTATATTGATAAATTTAGAATAAAATTGAACGCTCATCTCCCTGTAAGTGTACATTTTTATAAAATGGTTGCAAGTGCTTTTTGAAACCAGTTTATTCCATTGTTGAAAGTGAATTGATAAAATTTTACATAGGTGTTTAGCTTTTTCTTGGATATGCCTCTAAAAATGTTCAAATAGGGCCTTATTAGTGAATGTCGGTTTTCACAGTTGTTCACGTGATTGTCACCATCAGCATATTCTTTTGCAGAATGGTTGATTATAGGGTGTTCTATGACCTGCGGATGTTCTTCTAGTCCACTGTAAATTGTATAGTCATCCGTAAAGGCCTTAATGGACCCATTACAGTGAGTTTCTATCTTTCTATGTATTAAAACCTTGGAAAGGTTCTTTTCAACAACCAAAATGGTGTTTCGACTTCCTCTTTCAATCATGGAGATTATTGGGGGCTTATCTTTATCATAAGTGCCTCTTCCACGTTGTTTAAGTCCTCTAGTTCTCGGATGTTTTTTTTAAACCTTTGGTGCCTGCTGATTGGTACATTTCATCAAATTCAATTTCCCCTGACAAAACTGGATCTTTGGCTTCATCAACCAAACATTCCCTGAACTCCTGAGCTAATCTATAAACGCTGTCCCATTTATGTCCTGATTCATCAGCTAAACGTTTAATGCTTTTTTTATCTAAGTTCAGGATTATGTAGAACATATCACCCAGAGGTAATTTTTTGTTGGAAAAAATGGTTCCAGTAAAGTCAGTGAAATTTTTCCCGCAAGTCTTACAAGAATATCGCTTAATGTGAGTTTTATTCAAATATCCGCGATTGTACACTTCAAAAGACTTGCATTTCGGACAATAAACCCCATCAGACCATCTTATGCATCTGAAAACCTGTAAAGCTTTATCATCGTCCGGAACCGACAACTCGCATGCTAAACTTCGATCTTTCATACATTATTATTTGAACTGCAAACTACATATACCTTTGTACACTTTCCGGGAGATGAGCGAAATTGAATTATTTTTTAGGGGGGGTAATATCATCCCATATCATAATCGAACTTGCACACTGATTGCAGGACACCAGTGGTGGGTTCTTCCTTAACTCTTCCCGGTAATTTGGTCCAGGAATAGGTTAATCGCATAATTCCCTGGCAGATAAGGCATAAAAAAACATCATTTGGCCTACCTGGAGACCATGAACATTTTTTAACGGTCATCATTCCATTATTTACCTTAACACGAGTTAATACCTTAAAACCCAGGTTTTCATATAGGTGGGAAATCCAGGAGAGATACAGTCTCATTTTCTCTTCATCATTTAGTTGATCATAGGGTTCCTGACTGTTGTCCTTGATGTACTGGAAGAATAAGGGCTTCATATTTTGTTCGAACAATCTCATGAAACGAGAAAGAAAAACACTTCTTTCCGGGATGTGCATGTTTCCCACCAGTTCCGGAAGAACACTACGCATGAATATCTGAACATCTTTTAAACCCGCCTTTTTTTCATCATCAAGTTCTTTTTGTCTGGTTTGATGATTTTTTAATGCTAATTGGACGTTGTTACGTAATTCCGCTTCTTCAATGGGTTTGATTAGGTATGCGCTGGCGTTGGTTTCAATCATCCGGTTAAAGGTTTCCGTATCGTCCAGTGCAGTTAAGTAGATGAGGGGAACATCAATGAAACTTTTAATAATGATAGCAGCGTCTATCCCATCCATTTCTCCCTTTAAAGTGATATCCATAAGAACTAAATCGGGCTTAATGTCGAATGCTATCTGTATTGCTTCGTTTCCTGTTTTGGCCGTGGAAGGCACCTGATAACCCAGAGATTCCAATGATTCCTGTATTTCAATGGCACTGATTCCCTCGTCTTCCACTACTAGAATTGTCTCCCCAGCCATTCTATTCACCACTAAAACCCTGATTTCACATAATCTATAACTTCATTATATGCAATATTGTTAATTTTAACATATAAATCTTGTAGGTACTATTATTTTACTGCAACCTTTTTTTAAGGATTCATTTTCATCCAAGTATTATATATTCCATTTATTTTTAACAGAACTGTCCAGTTTCTAATTATTATTGAAAATGGATAAGGTTTTAGATTGAATAATTTTCAAGATACCACTGGATAAGTTCCCCGGCAATGCTCATCCTTGATGGAACCTGGGGGAGTTGGTCAGAATCAAACCATTTAGCATCAATTATCTCTTTACCATCCACTTCTATCTCACCACTATCATAATCTGCAGTAAAACCGATCATCAGCGAATGGGGGTAGGGCCAGGGTTGGCTTCCGAAGTATTCTATATTCTTCACCTTCAAACCCACTTCTTCCATGGTCTCCCGTTGGACGGCTTCAGTTAAGGTCTCACCAGGTTCCACAAAACCAGCAATAAGTCCGTACATATTTCCAGAAGTGCGGGTGTGCAGGGCCATGAGTAGTTTACCATCCTTGATGATTGCAGTGATCACTGCGGGTGATAGGCGGGTGAAACTGGTGAAACCACATTCCGGGCATAACTTAGCCATCTCATCATCTTTAGTAATGGTTGGCGCTCCGCACTGGCCGCAGAACTGATGACTACGGTCCCAATTTACTATCTGGGACGCACGTCCTGCTAAAAGATACAGATCTTCTTCTATAATATCATAAAGTGAACGTAGATCCTTAAAAGCCATTCCCCTAGGAACTTGAATTTCGGAGGGTAACTCTCCAGAGTAGCAGGGATGACCATTGAAGGTACCTAGATATTGTAATCTTATGGGATTAATCTTCAGTTCTTCTAAACTCTTGGTGTAAGGAATCTCAGGTATTTTACCCATTTCTACCAGTAATTCATTTGAATTAAAAAGAAACCAGTAAGCATTTCCGTTATTTTCTTTATTAGGAGTAAATTCTGGTTTATATCGTCTGTAAATACTTTCCCGGTGCATAAACAAGGGATATGTGAATTAAGATAAATAATTATTTCCCTTGATTGATGGTAACTGGAAGATTTAAAAAAAGAATTGGATGTTATACAATATTTAAAGTAAGCGTTCATTTTTAAAAGGAGGGAATTAGTGTACCCGTTCATAACGGGTGTTTCTTTCTGCTGGTATTCTGCCAATTCCTTCAATGACTTGGTGCATCTCCTGCCGTGAGAGGTATTCTCCGTGGGCTGAACCAGCAGCTATGGAAATGAGATCTTCCATCATGGTACCACCCAAGTCATTGGCACCGCAGCAGAGGGCCATTTGAGCCATTCGGGTTCCAATTTTAATCCAGGATGCCTGAATATTGGGTATATCTTTTCCCAGGATTATCCTGGCCAGGGCATGTAGTTTCAGGTCATCCAGTCCACTGGCACCATTGGATTCCTGCCCCATGAGGTTGTTTTCCCCAAGAAAGGTCATGGGTACCAGTTCAGTGAAACCACCAGTCTCCTGCTGAATATCCCTCAGTATGAATAGGTGGTCTATACGATCTTCCCAGGATTCTATACTACCGTACATAATGGTAGACGTGCTGGGTATCCCTAGCTGATGGGCTTCAGTGATGATATCCACCCATTCCTGGGTTGAAACCTTATTGGGGCAGAGTTTAGCCCGGACACTATCCACCAGTATCTCGGCTGAAGCTCCAGTTAAGGTGTCCAGCCCGGCATCTTTAAAAGAAGCCAGTGCTTCTTCAGTGGTTACATTGGATGCTTTAGCAGCGTGATACACTTCTACTGGTGATAAACTGTGGAGTTCGATGTTGAATTGTTCTTTTATTGCCCTGAAGAGGTCACTGTAATACTCAACAGTCATGTGGGGCATCACACCACCGAAGAGGCATATTTCAGTGGCCTTCACATTCACTGCTTCTTTAACACTTTCCAGGATTTCTTCGGTGGTCATCTCGTACCCGATGTTATCCCGGAATGAGCAGAAGGTGCATCCAATTATGCAGTGGTCGGTGATGTCGATGTTTCGGTTGGCCACAAAGGTAACTTCTTCTCCCACTATTTTTTGCCGTAATTGGTCAGCAATATCAAATAATTGGAAATGATTGGAGTCTAATAGTTTTATTGCATCTTCTCGGGTAATCTCTCCATCAAGAGAACGCTGGTAAATATTTTCCATCATTGTCTTTTAACCTCTTAATTAAACATTGTTGTCATAATTATTCTAACCCCCTCCATTTTTCATTGGTTAGTGGGGGTTTATGAACCCTTATTTTCATTGTTTGGTATAGTGATAATATTTGGTTTCTAAAAGTGCATTATTATTTTACTTTGAATGATTTTTTAACTATTTTTGAATCGATAAATTTAATATGGAGGAAGTATATACTTCCTCCTGGTGTTTACATGAAATCTCCGTTGATCTGTGACCAAAGAGACTCCAAGTGGAAATTGTTGGGTGAAATACTTAAAATTTTCGGTTCCCGTAGAGTAAAGCAGGAAATAGCTAAACACGGCATTAAACCCGCTGATAAAGCTGGAATTATGTTTAGAGTTATGTTTACTAGTATGTTTTTTTCTGTGGATGTTTCATATGTGTTAAGGGAGCTTAATGAGAGAGAAGAACTTAGGAAATTTGTTGGTGTGGAAGATGTGCCTGATGTTGACAGTTTTTATCGTTTTATGTCAAGGTTTTCAGAAAATCAGTTTGTAAAACTGGTTAATGGTGTTTTGAACACTCAAAATCCTAGTAAAAGGCGAAGAAAGACCACTATTTTGGTGGATAGTACTGATTTGCAGGTGGATATAAATTGGAATCGGAAAAAAAGATCTAAAAAATCTTTGGAAGATGAAGAGTTTAAATGGGGTTGCAGTTCTTCTAAGGGATTTTATATTGGATATAAACTCACAATAGCTTTAGAATACCCTAAAATGAAGCCATTAGCCTTTATTATTCACCAGGGATCTCCAAATGATGCTCCAATCTTCACAGAAATCATGGAACAACTGAAAAATAGACGTTTAATACTGAAAGGAGATACTTTTATCTTTGATAAAGGATATTACAGTAAGGATAATTATATTAATGGTATTTTAGGTTATAATATTGTTCCAATTATTTTCCCCAAATATTATTTCAAACTAAACAAGATATTAGATAGTTTAAGCTATCCATTGGATTGTTTTAATAAAAATACTAGCAAATATAAGAATAAAAGTTTTTACAAACGATTAGTGCGTGATTTTAAACGAAAAATCACCAATTGGAAGAGATTAAAACCTATACGGGGCATGATCGAAGACTGGAATAAATTAACAAAAGAAGCTTTTTCTATGAAGAAAATACACAGATTTACCTACAGATCAGTAGTAAAATACGTTTCTCTAAATGTACTTTTAGCAGGCATCATCACACTACTCGGTTATAACTCTAAAAAAGCCATACAATGCCTCTCCGAATGGTGAAAAATGGAGGGGGTTAAATTATTCTAGATTAATATTTCTATATCATTTTTTCAGTTATGTAAATAAATTAGTTTCTAAATCAATTATGGCGTAATGGTTGGTCCAGTGTATTCTATTTCAGTGGATAACCCCGAGGCCTTAAATAAATTTCTATTGAAAAATTGACTGGAATTGATTTGTTGAGAGTTGAAAAGGAAAGAAAAAAAGTAGTCTAAGAGGTTGTCTCATAAAAATATATTTTAATTTTTGGTGATATCTTTCCTTTTATGTGTTTGAAATGTTATTTATGTTGATTTGATTATGTATTTCGTTATGAATTCTTTTAATATTGTGTACGGTGTTTATTAGGTTTATTTCTGTGTTTGTTTGTATTATGCCGCGTGTTATGAATTCTATGTATTTTAAATTTTGTTTTATGTTTCCAAATTGCCATTCAACGGCTTCTTTTCGTTTAGCAAACTCCAACTTTCCATTCGTACTTTCCATTTTAAGGGCCATTTGTTTAGATAAAACATCCCCATAGTCGGTTATTACTCTTACCCTATCTTTACCAACACATTTTTCCTGATCTGAACATTTTAAACAGCCATTACAATAATATTGGTGCATTACAACCTCTTCATATTGATAGGTCTTCTTATAATTCAATATTTTATTATTTAGACAAATATAAACGTTTTCAGAGTAATTGTATTTGAAATTGTGTTTAGAAAACATTTTATCTTTTTTAGATCTGTTTTTTGTTTCATGTGCTTGTTTTCTGTTGGGTATGTAACCATCAAGTTTGTTTTCATTTAGATATTGTAGATTTTTCTTTGTATAATACCCATTATCTGCGCTAATCTTAGTAAAACTTGGTAATGGTCCTAATATTTCATTTATTTGTTCTATTTGTGGTGTTAATTGGTGATGGTCTGTAGGGTCTTGTGTTATGGTGCTTGCTAATATTATTCCTGAATCATGGTCCACTGCTATTTGCATGTTATATGAAAGCTCCATTCGACCTTTTTTATTTTTCATCCAGCGTTATTCAGGGTCTGTTAGACTAACAGTCTGTTGTGGTGTCTTTTCCAATTCTCTTTCGCAGCGATCCAGTTTTTCCAAAACATGACTTTTTCCTTCCAAACTTCCCAGTGCCTGTTCAAGGAGCTTAATGGAAGATGAACGGAGTTTATTTACGTTATAAGTGTCTTTGTTTTCTTTTCTTACATTTTGGATTATCTCGTGAACTTTTTCACGAGAAGTAAGTTCAGGTGGTACTTCATCACCCCTCAAATCACCGTGAAGCTTGTCTTCTTCCTTGTCTGTTTCAATTCCCTTTTTTAATATTTCACGAATAGTTTGTATTTCTTCTTGGTCGATTAAATTAGCATTCGATGCGTTAGCTTTGATTTTAGTACCATCAATAGCGATATGGTTCAATTTGACTAGTCCCATATTTTTTGCAACGTTTACCGTCATTTTAAATGCGTCTTCTATTTCTTTCCTGCATTCAATTTTAAACGACAAATTGTCCTGAAATCAGGTTTATCCATCCCCGAAAGATACACATAAACCACATTTTCCTCTGTAAGCCTTGTAACACGCCTAGAAGAAAACACACCATCAAATCCAGCCATTATAACAATCCTAAGCAACATTCGGCGAGAATAAGCACCTTTACCCCGTGTATGCCGATATTTCCGGCCGATAGTTTTAAAATCCAACTCCTCCACCAGATTAGTGATAAAATAACAAACATGATTCTCCGGAATAAAATCCGTGACACGCCGGGGCACCAACCAAGTCTGACCAATACGATCCTCCCTCAAAGCCATGAAAAACACCACCAAAAAACTACAAACAACTAAATAAAATATAGTAACACCCTAAATATAAATATAACCATTATAAAATAAGATCCAAAAAAAAGTTAACTATGAGACAGCCTCAATATAAAATAAATTGAGAATCATTATAAAAAGTTTTTTTTGGGTCAGATGGTCCTTTGCACGATTAAAGTTTTTTTATTCTGGAAAGAGGGAATTGATTTTAACCTTCAATTCGGTCCACTTCCAATAAACCGTAACTATCAACCAACTCTTTAAACTCATCAGTACTTGAAACGGTTTCTAATGCTTTTTCAATGTCTTGAAGAATGTTAACATTGCGGAGTTTTTCTTCAACATCCGAGTAATCCTTTTTAAGTACAATGGTCACTGCAATTTTTTCATCCTCAAATTTACAGACTTTATTGCCGTTGATATCCGTTGCAAAATTTATAATTACATCCATTTATACCACCGATCCCCTATTTTTAATATAAAATTCTAAAATGAACAGAGATACTCTCTATTAATTTATTTTTCGGTATGCTCTTATATTTTAATTTATTTATTTTCCAACATATAATTCATCTGGTAAACTCTTTCCTACTTAAATTACAAAATTAATAATGGATGTTCTAAAATAATAATACTGGACATATATATAACTCTCTGAACTTCAGGATCTCTTCCGTGTTGGGAGAAATAATATAAGATGGAGAAATTTGATGACCAGTTATGTGGCTTTGTTAAGAGGAATCACTCCTTCCAATCCTAATATGCGAAATGAAAACTGCGAGCTGTTTTTAGAGATTTAGGATGTGGGAGTTCAGAGAGTGATATCCAGTAGAAACATCCTTTTTGAAACCAGTTCCAAAAATAGGGGAGAAATGGAAGAAATCATAGAAAAATCACTCACCCATAGTCTGGGTATTGCCAGCACAGCCATCATTTACAGCAAAGAATATCTAAAAGATATAATCAAGGAAAATCCCTTTAAAAACATTGAAGATAACCCTCAATATAAACTGAATATTACCTTTTAAAAAAATAATCCGGTTAAACATGTTGAATTCCCCGATAGTCCTGAAAGTAAGGTATTCATATCCAGGGAGATCTACAAACGTGCAATCTACAGTGCAGTTGACTTATCCAAGGGCAGAACACAGGAATTGATTCGCTGGTGGGAAAAGTTTACGGCAAAACCTTACAACCAGAACCTGGAAAACAGTAACCTGATTCTTAAAAAACTTGATTGAAATGATATGGTGTAATGGGGCTTTAAAAAAATGCAGGAGGGATTTTTTCTGCGAGTAACTGATGAAGTTTATGCACTGGATTCAACCCAGGGAAACTACACCTACCTGATCACTGGTGAAAAAAACATCTTAGTTGACACCGGGCGTCATGGGCAGGGTAAAGGTATTTTAAAGGATTTGAAAGCCATCGGTATTAAACCAGATGATGTTCAACATATCCTAGTAACCCACCACGATGTGGATCATGTGGGAAGTCTTGCTTCCCTGGAAAAGTCCACTGGCGCTAAAGTCTGGGCCTCTGAAAAAGATATCCCCTATATATGTGGAATAAAGGGTCGTCCTGGAATCAAATGGCTAATATCGGTACTCATGCCCCTTAAAAAACCTGAAAAAATAACTCCCTACCCTGAAGACCAAAGAATTGGTGACATTGAAATCATTCCCACCCCTGGACATACACCAGGACATGTTGCCCTGCTTTATAAGGATGTTTTAATGGTTGGTGATTTAATAAAAACGTCCAGAGGTAAAATAGCTCCCATGAGCTCATTTATGAACTGGGATGATGAGATAATAAAAGAATCAATCCACAAAATTAATAATTACAATTTTAGATGGATCTGCCCAGCGCATGGAGAACCGTTAATGACTCAAGAAATACGGATTTAATATTATACTGATTGGGCAGGGGTAGACAATTATAAGATTTGGGTCAATTCTGTAGACACTAATAATTATCAGGGTTAATTCTGGTAGACACTTTAGGGATTTTAGCTTATTTCTGCAGGACACCCTGAAGGTGAAAAAAACTATTTAAATTATTTTCAACCAGGAAATTGGAATTATAAAGATAGGATGCACTGGCAGGAATATCTTGAGGTAGACATGAAGTACACCAGTGCATCAATCTAATATTCATTGATTCTATTATATAATGTTGCCTTGGTATCCATAACTCGTTTGCATCGGTATCCATAACTCATAATCAATGCTTTTACATCCCCACACACACAATTAATAAATAATTAGAACTGTTTACAAAAAATTTTATTGATCATTCCATTGAAATAACACCATTCCCCTCTATTGATTGTTTTATTTCAAGATATAATGGTAAATTCTCGCTAAATACCCATAATGGCTTTGGAGATAGATACCTATAAAAATAGCCTTTAATAAAAATATTTGAATCAAATGGATTATTTAACCATGGAATTATTTAATGGAAACCATAATCAGAATCATTGAATTTGACTTATAAATATGGAGATTAATATGAATTTTTCCAGAATCCTAAAAAAAGGCCAAGGACTACAAGTAGAGTTTACAGATTTCATGAGTGAAAACGGATTCAAGACCATATCTGCTTTTTCCAACAGTGAAGGAGGCACATTATTCTGTGGTGTCTCTGATGCCGGTGAAATTGTTGGATTCGATTGCAACGATCAATTGTTGCGGACCATCACCCATAAAATAATGGATAAAATGGGAATTCATCCCACTTTTTCCTGTTTTGACTGGGATGATAAGGAAATTTTAATGATCATTGTTAAAAAAAGTCCCAATCCCATTTCATACAATGGAAGATATTATAAAAGGGCGAACAGTATAACTACTCCCATACCAGGGGATGAATTAAAGGATTTCTTTTTACAGGGGAGTAACTGGGATGGTCTGACCAATGATTACAGCGTGGATGAAATAGATGAAGAATCAGTAGGCAGATTCATAAGAAGAGCTGTAAATAAAGGCAGATTAGTTGCAGATGATACAGAAGATATATCGGAAATACTCCTTAAACTGAACCTCTTAGTGGATGGTAAGCTCACCAATGCAGCACTTATTCTTTTTGGTAAGGATCCTCAGAAATATTTCACCAATGCCCTGGTAAGGGTGTTACGATTCAAGGATGAGGTTAATGTTTCGGATAGACGAATCAAGGGTAACCTGTTCAGGCAGGCTGAAGAAGCTGAAGAGGCCATAAAAAATTCCATAAATGTGAAATTGGAGATAAAGGGTAAATTAACCCGGGATGAAATTTGGGATTATCCTCTGGAAGCCATACGTGAAGCTCTCATAAACTCCATAGTTCACAGGGACTATTTTAAATACTCAATTCAAAGTCAAATCAAGATATTTGATGATCATATCTGGTTCTTTAATCCTGGGGAACTATTTGGGGGAATAACCATTGAAAAACTTAAAAACACCCATCCTTCCTCAACTCGAAATCCTTTAATCTCAGAAATGTTTTTCAAGGCAGGCCTGGTTGAAGTTCACGGATCCGGGATTCAGCGGATGATTCAATCTTTAAAGGGCGCAGGGCTTCCTGAACCTGACTTTAAAGAAGAGTTCGCTGGTTTTTCAGTTTACATGAAGAAAAACGTTTTTGATAAAGAATATTTAAAGAGTTTGGGCTTGAATAACAGTCAAATCCAGGCAATAGCTTATATCCAGGATCATGGTTCATTAACCATGTCTGACTTCCTGCGTATTTCCCATGGCATAAACGAAAGGACACTCCGAAGGTATTTGGCTGATTTAGTGGATAAAAAACTTATCAGGGCTATTGGGGAGAAGAAGGGAAGGAGATATGAACTTTTCTGATAGGGGTCAATCGGTGTTAACGGACATATAACGGACATAACGGACACTCAGTATACTTATAAAAGTAAACTTCATTTTGCAATCTCACCATTAAATTATCAGATTGCAATGGTTTATGATTTTTGAAGAGGTCATGTTTTGGAGTGGTACCCTGCACTGGTAAGGTTAAAGGGATCCCTTCAAAATGGTTACTCTCCCAAGTGGTGTGCCTCATGCAAAATGTCAATAATGAAAAAACTGAGAAAATGGTGTAAATGATTATTTACATATACCCTTGCTCATATAAATATGGCTATTTCGGTGATTTTTATATTTACCATTATACCAATCAGTTAGCCAGACCGTGTTAATCAGGATTATTATTTTTTCACGAAAATTTAATAAATTTACTTCGCTAAACCAGACTATAACGAAGTAATCAATTTTCTTCATTTTTTTGTTGAAAATTGATTTACTTTTCGAAAAATTTTCAAGTTTTTGGTCCTGGGCATGATAGTCATACTTAAATCCGTCTTTGAGACCTAATATTTCTAAGGTATCCACCAATCCATCCGCAAACAGCACCATTAATGACTCCTAACAGAGTATAAGGTATTAGAAGTAGAAATGAACCTGAAAAAAGACTTCCCAATAAGAAAGAAATTGCTCCGGCTATTAATGCATTTTTAGCTCCAATAATCTGGTTATTGAAGGTGTAACCCAAGGCTACTAACAATACAAAAGTTAACAGGGTTAAAATACCCGGTACAAATGTTAATATAAGGGTTATGGCCATTATTACCGGTATAACTAAGGTCCAGCGAATGTTACCTAAATTAAGCTCATTTTTAATAGCATTTAAGGGGTTCATACCCGTATCATAATAAGTGTGGTTATCCCAGTTCTGGGTACTCTGCAACCGGTACCTGCATTTATTCCAGAAATCATTCAGGCGAGTCTTCAAATTCTCCAGAGAAAATACCTCTATCTTTTCTCTTAAAACCTCACCTTTTGTCCTTTTCGGGGGGATGATGATTTGCATCCAGCGGGGATCAACAATGTCCAAATTTTCCACATATCTCAGTTTACCACCGCAGGGGCAGTGGTCCCTTAAATCTCGGGGGGACTCGCCAGATTGAAGTTCATGGTAACTTTTACATTTACTGCAAATCAGATAACCCATTTAATCACCAAATAACAAATTTTAAGATACAACATTTAATAGTGGAAGTAAAACAACTAAGGAGTTAACATTAATTCGTAGACCTAATTATATAACCAGTAGGTCTGAATATTCGAATATCCAATTGGTTAATGCATTTTCTATATAGAACTTTGTGGTTTATGTTTAATGATATTTAAAGGTGAGGTTCTATTCAATAAATTATATGATCATGATATTCATTATACTCGCTATAATCTTGAACTGGACAATTAGGAAATGGCAATTATTGTTGTGTTAATTTTTTATGGATAAACTTTTCATCTGACAATCATTATTTTATTTTTCAGCTGTAAATGGATAATAACTGATAATAGTTTTAAACTAGCATTATTATATATATTAGTATTCAATATACCAGCTTAATTAAGTGATAACATGAAATTACTGGAAAATTTCTCAATTGAACCCAATGACACCCATATTTATGACTTGGCTTTTCTCCATGAATCCTATTCCAATGAACAGAGTATAGATGAATGCTATGAGCGATTGGAATTTTTAGGGGACGCGGTTTTGGATCTAGTGGTGTCTGAATTCTTATACAAAATGAACCCTGACTTGAATGAAGGTGAACTAACACGTATGCGTGCAAATTTCGTGTGCAAACAGGCACTCCATGCATATTCTCTAGAATGGGGATTGGATGAATATATAAAACTTGGTGTGGGGGCAGAATTAACCAGAAGAGAAGTTGATTCAGTGGTTGCTGATGTTTTCGAATCCTTCATCGGAGCTCTATACCTGGATCAGGGTATGGTCGTCGTGAAGGATTTCCTCTCCAAAACAGTTCTACCTCACATTGAAAATGGAGAAATCTTCTTCCACGATTACAAATCAGAATTAAATCAGTTATGCGATCAGGAAGATCTTGTTTTAAGTTATGTGCTCGTTCAGGAGGAAGGAGAACCCCATAACAAAAAATTCACCATGGCTGCCATGATCAACGGTGAAAACTATGGAAACGGAATTGGTGGGAGTAAAAAGGAAGCACAACAAAAATCTGCAAAAGTAGCCCTGAATAAACTAAAAGGTACGGATTAAATGGATTCATCTTTCCACTTAGGGATAAGTTCAACAATATCAATCATTTTTAAATTATGGTGATTTTTTTCTATGTGGTAGAGTATTTTTCAGTATCTAAAATTCCCCGAACATTAAACTATCATGGGAAAATAACAAATTGTTGGAATAGTGCTATTTAGATGGTTTAGGGATATATGTGATGTCATCAATTGTCCATTTTCATGAATAATTTTATGAATTAAAATGGGCACAATAAAAATCCTACTACCAATGTTATTGAAAATATTCCAATTATGATTGCTGTTTCTTTGTTGTTCATTAAAACTCCCAGAGATTTATCCACACAAACTTTATTGTATTCTTATAACATTATAATATTATATAAACATTATTCATTTATATGAACAATAATGATTTGTAATCCAAAGAATTTTTTTTGGACAGGTTATTGGGGGAAAAATTCGGCCTGTTAATTTGCTATTAGAGAAAAAAGAGGAATGATAATTAAATTTGAATGATAAATGAATTTAAAAAGTAATTTCCAGATTTATTTAGAAAATCGGTTTAAAGTGGTCTGGTGGGGGAGGATGATACTGGCCGTTCTGGTGATGCTGATAATGGTCTTACTGGTGATGTTGAAACTGGCCTTTGAGGATACTGGGAGCAGATACGTTCCGGTGAAGCAGAAACTGGTCGACATGGGGATGGAGAAAGCATCCGCTCAGGTGAAGATGATAGGATCCGTTCCAGAGATTCTGATAGGGGTCTTAAGGGTGAACATGAAAGCAGTCGCTCCGGTGAAGTTGAAATTAGTCTTAATGGTGACGAAGATAAAATTCTCTCAGGGTATGATGAAAGCAGTCGCTCTGGGGAAAGAGATAAAGCACGGGTGGGAGATGAAGATAAATAACGTTCTGGTGCATTTAAAGTAAACACACAAAGATCAACAGGTTCTGCATTTACCCATGATCCAGAAAAAGCTGCATAAACCTGATTATTTGATTCAGTAGAATGATAGGAAGAATATTCCGGATTTATACTTCCCCCTAACATAATTGTAGAAGTTAAAACAGTTATTATTAGTATTAAAAGGAATTTTTTCCCTATAAATCATCCCCCCATACTTCCACTATGTAAATTTATTACAAAGTTTACATCTATCATTATTAACTTAAAATTTTTTCCCTTACTTCAATTAGGATAACCCCATCAAAAGAAACCTCCTTACTCAAATATTACTATTTAGCTGTTGTTGAAATAATTAAACCCTAATTTTCAGTGGATTTAAATTTAACATCTATATTTTTATATATTAAAAAGAATAAGCCGGTAAATAATTCAATTCAGGTTCCGCCCAGTAATGTTATGGCTACCGCCAGATAAATGGCCAGGGTGGCAATATCACTGAAGATAGTGGCCAGTGGTCCAGTGGCCAGTGCTGGATCGTAGTTGAATCTCCTTAAAATAAGGGGTGCTACGGTATTGATGGTCACCGAGGCAATAATACTGAAAAACAGGGCCAAGAATATGATTATTCCTAGGATAAGATTTTGGCGAGTGAGATAGGCCAGTAAGGCAGCAAAAGCACCAGAAACCAGTGCCAGTGCAGAGGCCACCAGTATTTCCCTGGTTAAATATTTCCTCACGTTGAGTTTGGTGTCAAGGGCCATACTCCTGATGATCAGGGCTTCAGTCTGGGCCCCGGCAGCATCACTCATGTAAACCATCACTGGTATGAAACTGGCCAGAGCAATAAAACCGGCTAAAAGCTCTTCAAACTGGGCAATCAAGGTTGCAGCCAGTGTCCCCCCAATAACTCCAATAATTAACCAGGGGAGGCGTGAACGTATCATGTGGATAGCTGAAGAATGGATACTGGTGTACTCATCACCCACCCGGTGGAAGATACCTCCAAAGTTGAATATATCACTCTGCACTTCATGGTTGAATATCTGCAGTATGGTGTCGTAGGGTACTGCTCCCAGTAGTTTACCTGCTTCATCCACAACTGGTATGGCTTTAAGACCATTGGAAAGAGCCAGGTACACCACTCTTTCCTGGTCAGTGTAGGGGTCAACAGTAACCAGATCTTCCACCATAATTTCACTGGAGGGTAAAGTTTTATCCCTGGCCTTAACTAAATTTTTAATGGATATAACTCCTTTAAGAACGTTTTTACGGTTGGTGAAATATATATAGTCCATGGTACAGTATTCACAGGAGTTATAGAGCAAACCTTCTTCTACATCTTCTAAACTATCCTGAAGATTGTAAACCGGCACACCAGTTACCATATTTGCCCCGGCAGTCTCCAGAGGATATTTATTTTGATTTTTGCTGTTCATTTTATATTCCTCTAAAAATTCCCCTTTGATAATCTTTGTTTATATTCAACATTTCTGTTGTATTAATATAACAAACCTTTTTTTTATCCAGAATTTATTCTATCTTAGTAATAATAATCTATTTAATATCCAATCTAAATTCCCATATCTCGGAATATCTAAATTCCTATTCTGAGAATAATACCCTATGGCTATCTAACTCTATAATTATTATTGGTTATAAAATATAATCCGGGGAACTGATTCTTCTTTAACCACAAAGTTACGGTAAATAACTGGGATGGGCCATTAAATATTTTCTTTCAGGAAAAAAATTAGTAGAGATCCCATGAAAACATTAGGGTGGCTTAAAGAGAATAAATTTAAGTGACAATTTAAAAAGAAGTAATAATAATTTAATTCGATATTTATGAATGTCCTTTAGATTGGAATCCCTGATACTCATCTGAAACCTGGGCTGCAGTCATGGATAAAAAACCACCCTGATATGAATCATCAGTATCCATGTCATCATCGTCACTGTCACCCTCATCTCCACCCATGGTGCATCCAGAGATGAAAACAACTGACAACATAATGGCTAAAAGTAGAATGGCCATTTGTTTTTCTTTCAATTTTCTCCCTCCTTATGCTGTACCTCCTAAAAAAATTAAAAGGAAATTAGACCTTATTTATTCTTATTTGTTTACTGCTCTGTAATTCCTAAAAAGCAAGGTATCGCATTGAATTGATATATGGTTTTCATTTTAGTTATAACTTACTATAATAATGTGACTTACAGCTTCCATGGCTGATGCAACGCCACAGTAAGCCACATCGATCTGACCCCTTCCATGGCCCAGATTATATCCCCACCAGATCTAAAAGGTAATAATTAACTCTTAAATCTGCTTTACTGAACATATTCATTTCAGCAGCTACAAAAGCTGCGGCATGATGATTTCTGGGAAGATAACCTACGAATATATCTTTTTACTGCGTTTGAATGTAATTATATGTATTGTAGGCTAGAAAAATAATTACGAAAACAATTATTAACACTTCTAAATATTCTTGATTTATTTATGGATATAGCCTGCAGGTTAATTCAACAATATAAATCAAATATTTACCTAAACCTGTATTAATTTTTATAGTTTATCTTACATTATGATTGTATAAAAAATCGGATGGTCAACTTCATTTAAACTGTTAAAAAAATTCCATAAGTCATCTGATTAAAATTTTGTATGGTTTATTATAAGACCTAACTGAAAAATTTTGATACAATTGGTTTTTAAATGGAAAAATGATTTTATAATAATTTTTGAATACATCAAATTTAATAATGGATCATTTTAATAGTACCACAAATCAATAATAATATACGTACTGAATTATTAGGGTAATTTAACTTGCTTTTTTTTGGTATTATTTAAAAAATTAATTTATGGAGCTGATTTTTACGTTAAATATTACAGGATATATTCCTATAATCTCCACCATTTTAGGTGTGATTATGGGATTGGCCTCTAGTGAGGTAAGTAACTTGCGAAGGGATAGAAGGTCAAAGAGAAGGAAAATTAATTCCACTCGTACATTAATTTCCCTTGAAAATGAAAGAAATTTGGAATTACTAAAGGATTTCTGGTTTAAAATAAATAAGGTAGAAGAAGATGGAGCTTCTGATGCGGAATCAAAGATCATTCTCTCCCATCGGCTGATTAAAATGCCCATGCCCTCCTGGAATGATCTGATGTGGAGAAAACAGGCTTCTTTCCTACCAATAACCTTCAGTGATAAGGAGATAATAACAATATCATCTTTTAATAATTGTTTAGAACTTCTCAAATCTATTTATTCCAAGTTAGTAGATTTAGATACTAAAGATAGGGAATACAACAGTACCTACGCTTCAAGTGGAGTTAAATTATCTGCACTCCCCCGGTCCAATCGTTTCCATGAGGAAGCATCCGGGCTCTGGGATGAATTTGGAGATATAACCATTAAATTAATAGAAAAGGGTAATCCTCTCACTAGGGATAACAAGTGAATATTATTTTAATCAATCTAAAAGTTCATTCAAATTATCTGCAGCATCCTCATTCAAGGGATTGATGCTTAACGCCTTTTGGTATGCTTTAACTGCTTCTTCTTCATCCCCTAATGCTTGGAGGGACATGGCCAGGATACACCAGGCATCATCCCAGTCTTTCCTTCTTTTTATGAGTTTTTTGGAAGTATTTTTACACTCATCTAAGTCACCGTTATTGTAATGAGAAACTGCCAGGTAATAGAAGGTTTCATCATCTTCTTTATGGATTTCAAGGGCCTTCTTAAAGGATTCTATTGCTCCCTGGTGATCATCCTGATGTTCAAGTATCATCCCCCTATACTTCCAGGCAGTGAGATTATTCTCATCCATCTCAATGACCTTCTGGAAACATTTCAGGGCTTCCTGGTGGTTACCGTTGAAGTAGAAAGATTCACCCTTCTTAGTGAGATTACGGGGATTTTCAAATTCCTGGTAACCTTCACCACCGATAGCCTGGGTTTTAACCGGACCAGTAATATGTGGGGGATGTTCCAGGATGGATTCAGTGGGCAGATCCATCTTTTCACACTTAATCATCTTCAAAATAGCATCCAGAAGGAAGATGGTACCATTCTTGTGTAATGGTTTGTTATCATTACCACACTTAGGGGAGTAAATACAGGTAGGACAGCCTTTACTGCACTGGCAGCTTTTAACCATGTCCCGGGTGACCTCCACCAGCTTCTCCATAACCTCCACTGCCTTCTCTGATAATCCAATACCCCCCTCATAGGCATCATAGATAAAAATGGTGGCTTTACCAGTTTCGGGATGGTAGTTGGTGGACAAACCACCTATATCGAAGCGGTCACATAGCACCAGTAAGGGGAACATGGATATAAGTGCGTGTTCAGCACCGTGCAGACTCCCGGCATAGGCATCCTTCTTGGTGAAAATGTTCTCCAGACTGTCAGCCACCATTCCGGGGATGGTGAACCACAATCCACGGGTATGGTACTTAAGTGGTGGTAATTCAAGGTTATGGGTGGACAGAGTTTTACCGTAGATCATGGTCTTGTACTTATAGAAATCCTGGGTAACCTTAACCTCACCAAAATAGACCTCGAAGTTACCTATTTTTCTCTTATCAAGTTCCTTGACAATGGAAACATCCACGTTTTTAAGGGCCTGGGTATGGTAATCCACATCCATCTTCTTCACATTAATAGACCTCTGGGGGAGGTTGAATGAGTCCACAATATAGGTTTCACCCTGATTTATCAGGACAGCTCCTTCATGGGCTTCACTGTAGGCATGCTGCCGGTCCATGGTCTCCATTAAACGTTTATCATGGAATACCTTGAAGTGATCACTGGATATCTGGTCCAGGCTGATACTGAAAGCCGGATCCTTACGTCCCACGTAGGTCAATCCATTATCAGTTTCTTTAAGGAGTCCCTCCTGACGTAATCCTTCCAATGAGTCAAAATCAGCATCAAAGTATCGTTGGAAGTCATCCAAAGTTAAGGGTAACTCCTTGGTTGCACATAAAAGGTGACCATTGGTGATTTTCTTATTGTGCAGGTCGATAACTGCGTTTTCATGTGATTTGTGGAATAAAAATTCAGGGTGCTTCATCAGGTACTGATCCAGGGCGTTTTCAAAGGCCACCATTATAATTAATGATTCGTTTTCACCCCGACCTGCCCTTCCAGCCTGCTGCCAGGTACTGATCATAGTACCAGGGTAACCACTGATGATAACCCCGTCCAGACTACCAATATCCACCCCTAACTCCAGGGCATTGGTACAGGTCACACCCACCAGTTTACCGGTTTTAAGACCAGTTTCGATCTTCCTCCTTTCACTGGCCAGATAACCCGACCTGTAAGCGGTTATACGATCAACTAACTCGGGGTTATGCTGGTTTAATTCCTTTTTCGCCCACATGGCAATGAGTTCGGCCATTTTCCGGCTGATGGTGAAACACAGTGTTTGCATATCATTTAGAACCATCAGTTGGAACAGGTTACTGGTCTCCTGGTGAGTGGAAAGATCTCCCCACTTGGCAAAGGGGTTGTAGAGTATGAAATGCTTCTTTCCACTGGGAGAAGTGTCCTGGTTAACTTCCTGAAAATCCATACCCACCAGGTTACGGCTGAACTCATCCGGGTTGGCCAGGGTGGCTGATGAGAGGATGAACTGGGGGTAGCTACCGTAATGGTTGCATATTCTCCTTAAACGGCGGATGAGGAAGGCCACGTTGGATCCAAAAACTCCCCGGTAATGGTGGGCCTCATCAATCACCACGTACTTGAGGTTGCGATAGAAACGAGCCCATTGATGGTGCCATCCCAGGATGAGGTGTAACATGTAGGGATTGGTTAGAATTAAACGGGAGTTTTCCTTGATCCAGGGTCTGATATCCCGGGGTGTGTCCCCATCATAGATGTTGGGTTTAAAATCAATAGTGCACGAGGATTCCAAGTGTTTCAGGACACTTAACTGGTCATTGGCCAGGGCCTTGGCCGGGTAAATGTATAGGGCGGTGGCCTCTTCATCCCTGGAGAGTGCTTCTATTATGGCCAGGTTAAAGGCCAGAGTCTTACCAGAGGCAGTGGGAGTGGTGATTAAGACATTCTCCCCCTCCCGGATACGCTGGGTGGCCAGGACCTGGTGCTGGTAAAGCCTGATGCGGCTATCTGCCAAGTATTTCTGGATGGGTTCAGGGAGATCTTCCACTTCCCCATACTCTGCCTTCCGTGGATTGAGGGTTTCAATGTGCTCCACTTTCCGGCGGAAGATCCGGTTTTTCTCCAGGGTTTCAAGGACGTTTTTAAGCATTTAAATCTGGTTATATCTATACTAATATGTAATTATTTCTAGAAACAAAATCTGGTTATTCTTTAATTAATATTCTTCCTTTATTAAAATAACCGGGCCTGATAATCACTTCTAACCTTCTCCAGATCACCATTACCCCTTATATGGGTGATACTGAACCCATGTTTTAAGAGTGATTGACAGATGAGGTGATGGCGGTGACAGTGGAAGGGATCTTCCTCACTGCACATTACAACCACTTGATTATCCCCGGCTAGCTCCAGTAACTGTTTTAGTCCTTCCTGGTACTTAGCATCATCCTCTATGAGGTGGTAGAGGAGTTCCCCATCATGGTAGAATCGGGGATCATCGGGTTTGCCACCCATCTTTTTCCCCAGATAAACGTACTCCAAGTGGTATTCTTTCAGTCCTTCTTCCAATGGCTTTTTACTGTAGTAAGGCGTGAATTTACTGTAGGGCCGGGTGCGAACATCCACCACCATCTGGACCCCCTGTTTCTGGATTAACTCAATGAAACGGCTGAATGGGTGATTGCTGTGGCCAATGGTGAATACTTTACTGGTCATGTTAATCATTTAAGGTTTTTAATGTTAATAAAATAATTTTAATAAAATATGGGTTACTAATTTAAAATTTAATTATTAAATTGGGGAAAAAAATAAATATTGCAATTAAACTTTTTTTTTAATCTACTTTTTCCCGGTATTCCACTTTAAAATCCTTCCAGGGATTTTTACCACTTTTGGAGGGTTGTTTACCATTGAAGGTTATACGGACCTCATTTCCCAGGTCCACCTTTCTCATTAACTCATCCAGGACTGTGGAACCCCAGACCTTGACTTCTCCTTCACTGGTTCTGACGGTGTAAAGCTTGCTCTTGTACTGACCTACATCCTCTTCCAAGTCAATGTATTTACCCTCTAATGTTTCTCCCAGGGCTGCTGGTTCCCAGAAGGTTGGTTTTTCAACTTCCTCTTCATCCCTTTTAACTTCTTTCCACTGGCTCATAACTAGATCCCTCGCTTATCATTAAATAATTTTAAATTTCTTAATTACTCCAAATCCTACTTCTTTGAATTTTATTTAACAATGAAATGATTTATACTTACCATCTAACCTTAAAAAATAGGTTTAATTTATTGGTGTATCCAGTTTAATTATTGCTGTATCCATTCTTAAACAAGGTTTCAATAAAATAATTTTTGGGCTACTATAATAATAATTATAGTTTAATTAATAATAATAGTTTGTGGATTGGGGAAAAATTGGGGGTGATTAATCACTGAACAATAAGATAAATGATTTTATGATCATACAACAATATTATACTTGCAGTTTGACATTGTCCGTAGAAAAAACAAATTGACATCTATGCAATCTTCAATCTTTCAATCGCCTAAAGTTTTACAATTATTTGCAATGATAAAACCGGACAAAAAAAACTCTTACCATTGTAAAAGGAGGTGAAAAATAGTTGATCACAAAATTACACAAATTCAAACACTTAACGCTTCTTCTGGCTTTGATTGCACTGATTATTATATCAATTAGCCCGGTTATGGCTGATTCATCAGATGCACTGGCTGACAGTCAGTATCCCAAAGCCATGAATGACAACCAGAACACTGGACAGTCCCAGTATGTTGGCCCTCAAAACAACAGCACCAAATGGAACTATACCACTGGAGATTCCAACAGCCAAATAATGTACGCACCATCTATAGGACCCGATGGTACCCTATACCTAGCAACAAGATTCAATAATGGTACCAATGACCTGGCTAATCTATACGCCCTGAATCCGGATGGTACTAAAAAATGGAACTACACCATCTTCGATGGAATCCTTTATGAGTACTATTACAGTGATTTTATAGGATCACCAGCCATAGCCCAGGATGGAACCATATACATTAATGGACATTTCAAGGATTATAGCATGAAATACGGTTTTTTATATGCTTTAAATCCTGATGGAACCGTTAAATGGAAATATTTCCTCAACGACAACGAAGGATTTACAGTTTTTCCAACTGGATTTCCAGCTGTAGGGGCTGATGGAACCATTTATTTAAGCAGCCAGTATTACGAGTCTGGATGGATTGCTAAATTAAACGCGATAAATCCTGACGGCACTAAGAAATGGGAATACGCTGTTTCCGAAGGACAGTATGGTAGTGATGTGCCATCTCCAGCCATAGCTCCCGATGGAACTATCTACTTTGTATATAATTATCATTATTCAAGTAGTAGGACGCTCATCTATGTGCATTGGACCAGAATGGCGGACTTATCTGGAATTATCTTATTAATGGATATGTAAAATCACATCCAGCAGTTGCCAGTGACGGAACTATCTACTTAGCAGCTAGAGATGGGAAATTATACGCAATAAATCCTAACGGGACACAAAAATGGGAATATGCAACTGAAAAAGGTGTTGGCACTGATTTTATAACAGCTCCTTCAGTAGCAAAATATGGAACCAACCATATACGTGGGAGGTTTATTCAAAGATGATGATCAGTATCCGGGTATCCTGTATGCCATTAATCCAGATGGAACCTTTAAATGGAGTTTTACCACTCCCCACGCTGTGGGTATTGAAGCAGTGATTGGTGATGATGGAACCATATACTTCGGTGATGGTGCTGCCGTAGGCACTTTCTATGCATTAAACCCTGACGGAACCGTAAAATGGTCATTAGAAGTAGAACCAACCACCTCTGCAGCCATTGCCAGCAATGGTGATCTGTACTTAGGACTGGTTATGGGACAAACCTATTATCTCTACAGTGTTCAGGGACCAAGATTTAATCCAAACCCAGACCCCAACCCTAATCCCAATAATACCGCCAGCGCTGCAACCACAACCAGGTTCTCTGGAAACACCATTGGAATGCAAAACACAGGAATACCCATGGCTGGTATTATTATGGCTCTTTTCATGGTTGCAGGTGGATTCATCAGCATCCAGAAAACACAATAATGATTCAATCCATGAGAAACCAATAGTTCAATCCATTAAAAACCAATAAGGGATTAAAATCCCTATTTAATTTTTTTTAATCTACATAAGATTCTAATTAATGTCCTAGTTACCCACAAATGCTATTTTTTAGTTACAGGAACCCCTACTACCTTATTAAACCCCGTTAACTTAAATTAATAATAAGTAATTAATTTTATAGGCCTTGTATGGGGAATGTTTAATTATTGGAGGGGGGAGTTATCAGGTGATCAGGTTTTTTATCGTAACTACCTTAATTTAAATACACCGAACAGTTCGGGAATATAACTGAACAGTTCGGAAAATGCATAATTATTAGTATAATCCAAAACAAATCACATACGAGCAGGGGTTAACCACTATATCTTACAAAATATGCTTTGCCGGTACCATATTTCATAGTACAAACCCCTTCTCAACCCTCTACATTTCCCTCTCAATTTTTTAAGGATTTAATGTTTTTTCCTTATCTTAGGAACTTAATAGCCTTAATTAATGGGATTTCCTTACCGTGGATAATATGCAGTGATGGGATCCAGGTCATGGAATCCTTTCATATCTGCACTCCTCAGTGGTTGGGCCATATTCCAGTAACTTTCTATTTTTGATATTAATTCAGGTAGAACTAGTGATTTACCAGTCACAGTTAGCTCCAGTGATTCGTGAAGACTATACCAGTACCAGTTGGTACTCCCCAGATAGAATAGGTCTTTATCAATGAGGATAACCTTGGAGTGAAGGTTCAGGAGGGATCTGGCATGGTAATTGGGCATGTTTTTGCGGGCTAAATTAAGTGCAGAAAGGGTCTTAGAATCAATGATACCCTCATCATCTATACGGACAATAAAGTGAACTTCTATTTCTGGATAACTAATTGAATCAATGACTTTACCTACAAAATAAGCATCAAGCCAGGGTCCAACTATACATATACTTTCAGTTGCCTGGGATATGCTGGTTTGGAGGTGGGGAAGTAACTGTCCCTTTCCCAGGATTTCCAATTCCCCTGATGGTGATATTTTTGATTCCATATTATCTTATTAGTTTATTTGATTATTAATTATAATTATAATCATACTATATTTGTATTGTAATAAACATTATATATTGTAAAAGGGAATAACAATGATTAATATTGTAATTCACAATATGTATTGTAAAATACAATACAAAGTATTTGTATTGCAAAAAGCATTACAAAAATTAGGGTGGTAAAAATGGAAGATATGGCATGGGGAACTGATGCTGAACTAACCGATGAACAGTTTTACAACCGGGAGCAGGAAATCGTAGTATTGAAAGCCGTACTTGAATCCACAGCTAGTGGATCTAGTCCAACAATCATGGTTACCGGTATAAGGGGGATTGGAAAGACAGTCCTGTTGAAAAAAATAATTAAAGAATTGAAAGATGATTACTTCACCTGTTACATTGATCTATCCGCCACATCCAGTTACCAGATGGGTAAGCTGACTGAAACTGGTATAATGGAACACCTCTATGAAAGTTTCATGGAAGAGTACCAGGATAAAAAGTTTTTTTCCACTTTTAAGAAGTTAAGTAAATATTTCAGGACCAAAGATTTCAGTTTAGGAGATATACTGGATGCCGGGGGAATACCAGTACCTATCCCCAGATCTGTGAATAATTATAAAAAACTATCCAGCTTTGTGATGGACTTACCCCAGGTGATATATCAGGAACACCAGGATCAAGTTAAAGGTACCATCCTAGTTATAGATGAGTTCCAGGTGCTCAAAGATCTGGGTGACCGGCTGGAAACTTTTTTATGGTACCTCCGAAGCGTGATACAGAGCCAGAAAAATGTCACCTACGTGTTTTCAGGGTCATTAACCTCCTCTGATTTAATTATAAGTAAAATTGCCGGAGCTGATGGGGCATTTGGGGGGAGGATGTTAAATGTGGAAGTACACCCCTTCAGCAAATCTACCGTGAAAAACTACCTGAAAGATAAATCTCCATCCCTGATTTTTGATGAATCCGGATTTGAAAGATTCTACCAATGCACCAAGGGCATACCCTTCTATGTGAACACCTTTGCCAAGCTACTGGAAAGGGATGTACAGCTGGACCAGGAGAAGGTTAAGGATGAGTTTCAAAGAACCCTCCCTTACCTGGCAATTCATCTCATAAACCAGTGGAGCAGGATAACCTTACAGGAACAAAAAATAATCACCCAACTCCTGGAAGGTCCCATGAGGAGGAAAGA
This sequence comes from Methanobacterium subterraneum, assembly GCF_002813695.1. NCBI lineage: Archaea > Methanobacteriati > Methanobacteriota > Methanobacteria > Methanobacteriales > Methanobacteriaceae > Methanobacterium > Methanobacterium subterraneum. Next base: position 685,119 of record NZ_CP017768.1, read on the forward strand.
TATCTCCCAAAATTTGGGGGTGACCAGTGGATCACTGAGTAAACCCCTCAGCAAATTACAGGACACTGGGCTCGTGAAATTAGAAGAAAATCATTACCTTATATCCGAACCAATTCTGGAAGCATGGTTAAAAAAGGAATACAATGAAAAGAGAGTTTATCCCTTCAGGAGTATGTAATGCCTTCAGGAGGTAATTGTTCCCCCTTTTTGTTGTAAATGGAGTATGTGATTGTGTTCCTCCTTTTTGGTGTAAATAATATAATCACCACCGATATTAAAGAATTGGTTAGAAACCTTTATAAGCGATTATTAACTTATCTATTAATGTACTAATAGTGTGTTATGAAGGTGTATTTTTAATTGAAATTAACCAGAAAATTTATTTCTAATACTAATAAAACGCAAGCCCAATTTTTGAATTATGTTAACAGGTTATTTTTAACTGTTAAAACTGAAATATTAAATGGACATAAGGGATTATCCAGAAATTATTCTTTAAATCCCCTTTCCAGGTCATGGTAATATTTCTGGTTTTGACAAAAAATGGCAGATCCTGCTAGCACTATCTCTGGGAACCATGATGGTTCCCATCAACGCCAGCATCATCAACGTATCCCTACCCACCATATCCACCTACTTTGGAGTGGGTCTTTCCACAGTACAATGGGTTTTAACTAGTTATCTTATCACCCTCCTGGGATTCGTCCTATTCTTCTCCCGATTCGGAGATTTTTATGGGCAGGAAAGAGTGTACCTGGCAGGGTTAGCCGGATTTGTGACCACATCCCTACTTTGTAGTCTATCACCATCCATTGAATGGTTGATCCTTTTCCGAGGATTGCAGGGACTGGCAGCCGCCATGATGATCAGTGTATCCATGGCCCTGGTTAGAAAGTCATTCCCCTCCCAGTACCTAGGCAGAGCCCTGGGAATATATGCAGTGGCCATCGCTGCTGGACTGGCACTGGGCCCAGCCATTGGAGGGATACTCTCCGGATTCCTGGGATGGAAATCAATCTTCCTGGTAAACCTGCCAGTGGGAATCCTGGACTTCATCTTCTGCTACATGATCCTTAAACGCAGTCAGAAAACCAGAGTAAAATGGGACATACCAGGAACAGTACTCCAGTTTATCTGTCTTTTTTTAACGGTATACACACTGAACATGGTGGAAGAGGCCAGTTACACCACCGCCATAATAACCGGAGTTATGGCTTTAATCACACTTGGACTCTTCATCTATCAGGAACTCCGTACTGAGAATCCGGTTTTGAATCTTAAACTATTTAAAAACAGGAAATTTAGTGCATTCAGCCTAAGCTTACACTTCAACTACATGTGCATGTACATGATGTTCTTTGCGGTTCCATTCTACCTTCAGAAAGTATTGCACCTTGATCAGGCCACCACTGGACTGGTTTTAACTGCCTCACCAGTGATAATGATGACTGTAGCACCCCTGAGTGGTATGGTGGCTGATAAATTCGGATCCCGGTTCCCAGCCTTCATGGGAGGAGTGGTCTCCACAGTAGCCCTCCTCTCAATGACCCAGTTAACCGTGGATTCAAATGCCTGGGACGTGTTTTTCCGCCTGGCCCTCCTGGGGCTAGGAGCAGCACTCTTCCAGTCCCCTACCAACAAGGCCCTCATGTCTGAGTTACCATCTGAAAATGCAGGTATGGCCTCTGGTATACTGGCCACCACCAGGAACCTGGGAATGGTCTTTGCAGTATGTTATGCAGGGTTACTCCTGCACAGTGCAATACCTGCCGAACTCATAGAATCCAGTGCACTCTACGGGGCAGACGCTGCTAATTTAACCAGTGGACTGCATCTGGTGGTTATCTTTGGAGCAATTCTCAGCATAGGCATGGCCATCTTATCCTTTACCGGACTTAAAAATAAGAAGGAATCCATTATTGAATACGAAAAGGTGGCTGTAGAGAAGACCATACAGGTGGAAAGGAAGGTTGTTGGTACCATCAGTAATTTAGTTATGGTAATGACTAAGCACCAATAGTGATTTGCTTATTTAATGAAAGCACTATTAGTAATTGGTTATTTGATGACTGAGCACATTAAATTAGGTAAAATTTTACATTTACCTGCAGAAATAATTCTAAATTTAATGGTACAGATATACTGGTTTAGTGTAAGTACAAATTTAACCTGGATTGTTGTTATAACCAGGTTTACTGAGAATACAGGTTCCTCGGGTTGAACTTGAATCTGGGTTTATTTAGTTATACTAGTTCATTCATTTATGAACTAAGTTTTTCAATGTCTAAGCCGGTGTTTCAAGGTGGGGTAAAAAATTAAAAAAAAAGAGAAATAATGTAGATATTATTCCACTTTAACCTCATAGGTTTCCTTTTTCTCCAGTTTTGGCATGGTTATGGTCAGGACTCCGTCTTTGAAGTGGGCAGTGACTTCGTTGATTTTAACCCTGGCTGGTAGTATGAGCGTCCGGGCAGCAGAAGTTACCCGTCTTTCCTTCCGGTGGTAGGTTGTTCCCTCTTCTTCCCTTTCTTCTTCAGTTTCCTCAGAGTGTTTAGCTCTAATCTCCAGGGTGTCCTCGGTGAGGTCGATCTTTATATCATCCCGTTTGAAACCAGGTAGATCAGTCTTTACCACTATTTCTTCCTTGGTTTCCTTGATATCAGCGGCAGGTTTAGCCGGTCCCCCGGTGTACTCGGCAATGGCATTGTCCAGATCCACCTGTCTTTCCTTAATGGTCTGGATCATGTCATTGAAGATAGTGTCTATCCCCTTTTTCTCTACCATAAAATAATCCCCCCATTAGTTTTGTAGATCCTCCATTCTTTCATAGATTTTAAAATACACCACAAAACAACCAATTAAAGTGGAAGATGGTGGTGATGATCAATTTTTAGAGGATATTTCTAAGTATATTTTATGTTGATAATTGTACTTATTTTTTCATATTACATCATTTTTGGGAATTTATCAAAAATATCAATGAAGTGAACAGGACTTATTCAAAGTAGGGAGAATTATGGAAACGGATCTATTACTAACCAGGAAGAGTTCCAGGAGCAAACCTGGGATATAAGTCCATGAATGAATATTCTGATATTGGCTGGGATCTTTACTGGTTTTGTTGAGGAGTAATCTACCCAGTTTTATTTAATCTCTGATTTACCCGGGTACGGACTACAGATGAAGGATATTTATTCAGTTTATGGGGATTCTGATAATCCTAAAATCCTTTGCTTTTGGACCCTGATATTGATATTGTTTCTATGGAACTGTGAAATATAAACTAGGATTGGGAGTTGGGTTGAAAATCTGAAGAAGAAACAATAATAAAGATGTATTTTTGGATTTTCTGGAATAAGTTCTAAATGAATGAAAAAAATAATAATTAATCAATAAGTGCTTAAATTCATTAAAAAAAATCAATTTAAAACGTTAAATTCAATTTAACATCTTTTTTGAAGGAAGACCCCATAATCTCTTAAATTCCATTAACCTTAATCATCACTTATTTTGATTAAAATGGTTGATTCAAAGTTATTTATAGGTAAAACACCTCATTCATTCCTTTTTAGGTTGTGTAAGGGAAGGTCTTGCACTGATATGTGTGAATCGAATATGCCTATTTAGGGTAAATGGGCTATTAAATGAGTTCATATACTTAAAATAGCAACGGAAGCAGCCCAACCTTATACAGTTAATTCAATACCTGTAAATCAGGTCTTAAATTTAAAAAAAGGACCTCTACGTTCCCTTTTTTGCCGTAAAATTCCATACCTTTATAAGAGATGTTGTTTCCAGTTAATGTAAGTCAAAGAAAGTCCATTAAAAAAATTCTAATTTTTTCGGGCGCGGAGGCGGTATAATTAATAGATATTCTAGCTATGCTATCCTATGTATGATAAGCATGGTTATCGCAGTAGTCCCTATTGTGGGAGCTGTAGATGGCCAAAATTCAAATTCAAATGATGGAATTAATTACGATGGTTTACAAATTGGAGTTACTGGTGCTGATGTAAAAGCAACAGAAAATGTGCTTCAGAACAATAAACCCTTCGGAGAGAACACTCCTAAAATTATTGGTAACAATACTACTAATAATTCCACTAACCAATCACAGATAATGGAACTTGGAGCCTCTGGTGACCAGGTTAAAAAAATCCAGCAATGGTTAACTGATTACGGATATTACTCTGGAGACATTGATGGTGAATTCGGTGCCAGCACTGATAAAGCTGTCAGGGATTTCCAGACAGAAGCCGGATTATTAGTTGACGGAGTTGTGGGTAAGGACACAGAAAAGGCTATGGAAACCTGGGACAAACAAGTAGCTGATGTTCAGGCTGCATCTGGTGAAGATACCAGTACTGCCAGTAAAGAAACCTCAAGCAGCTCAACAAGTCCAACATATTCCAAGAAAACCTATGCAACAGCTGTTCGAACTTACAGTAGCAAGGGTTACAGTGGTGATTGTTGGGATGTTAGTAATGCAATGTACAGTCAACTTACTTCCTCCGGTCAAAGAGCTCGGATTGTTCAGTACTCAAACAGATACTCATCCAACCACCGATCTGTAGAGGTCTGGAATGGTAATGGCTGGGTTGATGCTGACTACTCTGGCCAAGCATGGGTAGGTCAACCTACTGCTCATAGTAGCTCTGCAAAAGTGATAGCCGGTAGTTAAGCGTCACAACCTTAGAATTAAACCTATACCAACAGTTTAAACGTAACTGTTGGATCTTACATATTTTTTTTAAATTTAGTTTTATTTGGTATTTTCTGATCCTAATATTAACCACCATTTTCCCCTATCATTGGGTAACCTTTTCTAATTCCTGATATTTTTTTATATTGAGATATGTTTCATTTTACCATTAACCTTAAATCACCCTTTTTAATTTTTCCTTTTAGAATTATTATGGTAAAATATTAATATGCACTGGATTCACCTAAGACTAAGCAGGTGAAAAAATATGATAAAACACAATATAATCGGCAATGCCATGCAAATGCTTGTAACCGAACTATCCCCTGGTGATGAAGTCTACGGGGAGGCAGGTAAATTCCTGTGGAAAACCTCCAACGTGGATATGGACACCCGATTCGGGAGCCAGAAACACGAAGGGAAAAGCTTCCTGGATAAAGCCATAGGCACCGCCATTGATATGGGTAAAAGAACCCTGGCTGGTGAGAGTGTGGCCTTCGTCCATTTCACACCATTAGGTGGGGATGGAAAGGCATCCTTTGCCCAGATGATTCCTGGTGAGATACTGGCCATGGAACTGGATGGATCCAGGGAGATGTTTGTACAGTCTGATGGGTTATTAGCAGCTGAGAGTACCATTGACTTTGACATTGCCTTAACCAAACGTCTAGGTGCCGGTGCCTTTGGGGGTCAGGGATTCATTCTGGAAAGATTCTCGGATAAGGGTACTCTGTTCGTAGGTTCCTGTGGGAATTTCTTAGAGCTAAACCCTGCTGACTATGGAGGAACTCTACACGTGGATACCGGTTGCCTGGTGGCCTTTGAGGATTCAATTGATTACAACATAGAATTCATCGGTGGCCTGGACCAGAAGGGGCTTAAAAATATCATGTTTGGTGGTGAAGGAATATTCTTTGCTAAATTAACTGGAAATGGAAAGGTATGGATACAGTCCATGAATGTTTACTCCCTATCCAAAACCCTCTTTAAGTATTCCGGTCAAAGATCCGCAGAAGACCGCACTGATCTAGGTGGGCTTTTGAGTAATTTTTAGAACTTGGGTAATTTTTAGAACAAAAAGTAACTTTTAGGATAAATCTTTCATATTTTTTTTAAATTTGTCTGATGAATTTCATTTATTATCAACGTAATTTTAAGTTTAATTTTACCTGCACATCACTGGCTGGTTTACCCGTGCTGGTTCGTATGTTTTCACTGTATCTATAAATTCAAAACACCTATAATATAAATACCCAGGGCGTATCAGCCATCACAGTCATCGCGCAGAACATGGTGGAAGCAAAAACTATCAGAATGCCGGAAACAGGTAGAACCTTCACCTATCCTCCGGGGAATATTAGTGGTGATTGGCGGACTACTGTTGCCATCAAGGAGATAAACCTCCTCACACATTTTCCTTTTTTTACATGGTTATGGCGTTAAGGTAAAGCTACACACAGTATGGTTCCAGTTCCAGGGCTGCTCTTCTCAGTAAATCCATGTTGGTTTCTTTTTTACCATTCATTATGTACTCGGGGACTGTCTGGGGTATGAGAACCTTATAATTCCTGGGAGTTTCCAGTACCTGGAAATCCTGGCAGATGAAGGCCACCAGGCCCGTAATCCACGAACTATTGGTGGAGATCCCCTTATCCTGGAGAAAGTTAATGAGATCCAGGGTGTTCTTACGAACCTGGGTACCGGGGTTATTATCAATCACCATGGGAGCACCATTTTTGTAGTATAACCACTGGTTACCTTTTATACGGTACTTTCCAGAATAGTTCTTGGTTTCAATAACAAAGATACCGGTGGGGCCAATTACAATGTGGTCGATGTTCCCACCCTTACCGGGTAAATTCACATCTTGGTAGACGTAGTAGTCCTGGGGTAGGGTGTTAAGGTACTCAGCTACCATGTTTTCACCTTCCAATCCATTCTGCCAGCTGGAACCCTCAGCTTTACCATTCTCAATGAGGGAGTTACCATAAACTCCCAGGAATACTCCGACCAGGGTTAACAAGCCATAAAAGAGATTCAGGGTACTGAATATGGCGAATAATGATAGGATAAAAAGAATAACCCCGGCGTAAGTCAGTAGTTGTCCATGTTCCTGGATTTCAAAGTACTGTGAGGCCTTCTCCGGGGTGAAAGTGGTTGTGGTTTCCATGGTATGCTGGTGGTGTGCACTGGGTTCCTGGTCAATGGTGGTTCCAGGTTGTGGCAGCCTGGTAAACTCCACATGATCATCATAGCCTTTACCGTATTCCGGGTCATCATATTCATCAGGTTTACCATCACCTCCATGTTTTCCATTATCCGGATGAACAAATACTCCATCAGCTACATTTAAGGCTTCATAGAAAGATTCACCACCCACATCATCTGAGTATGAATCCTCCAGATTCATAAAATAAATCAGTTTCTCACCACATTCACAGTGGGTTAACTCCATTATTTCCTCTTCAGTCTCCACCTCGTAGTAGACATCACACTTATAGCAGACCAGGTATGGCATTTTTCACTCCAGTATAATGATGAAATTTAATTGGTTAATAATCCTGCTGGATTTTTTTAATTAATAAATTTTAGCATAATTCAAGTTATTGCTTTTTTCATTTAGAGGTTTAGTAAACACACCGGGTTACACATCACCTTTTTTTTATCTGAGAGTTTCATCCATGATTATTTTTGTATTAATACAACAAAAAGATTGAAGACTCTTTTTACTGGTTTAATATTAAGAAAATCTAAATTTATATATGTTAAAAAGATATTAAATTTTAATACACAACTAGAATTAAAGATCCATGGTGAATAAAGAGCTTAGTGGATATCATGTACATTGTTTTAACCGGTGATCTTAGATCATCCAAAAAAATGGAAGATCGGAACCTCTCCCAGGAGAAACTGAAAGGGGCAATAAACTATGTTAATTCCAGATTCAAGGATTATTTAATATCAGATTTCCGGATAACTGGTGGGGACAGTTTTCAGGGGATGATATATCAGCTTGACGTATTAGTTGACCTTTATTTTGCCCTTTACGGTCGGATTGGTAATCCATTTTACCTGGGGGTGGGTGTGGGGAGTATCTCCACCAGTCTGAGTGAATTTGTTCAGGAAATTGATGGGGAGGCATTTCATCTTTCAGCCGATGCCCTGCGCACTGCTAAAAAGAAGAAAAGATGGATTGTAATGGAAAGTCCTTCGGGTGATGATTTTGAAGTGGCCGAGTGCATCTTAAACCTACTATTTGATGTAGTGTGGTCCTGGACTGATAGGCGTGCTGATATTATACTTTACTACCGGGAGAATGGTGAAAACCCCCAGGCCATTGAACAGGCCTCCCAAAAATTCCAGACCGGCACCAGGAATATTTATAAGGCCCTAAAGGCTGGTAATTATTCCCTGTTCAAGTACGGTGAAGGTGTTTTGGATAAACAGTTAAAGAAACTACACCATAAAATAATTGATCCAGATTAGGTTCAAAATCATTATTGAACTGATTATGGTTCAAATTTGTTGTTGATCTGGATGGGGTTCACAATCCATAGTGAGAAAATCAGTGTAAAAAAATAAAGTTTGGCGGTAAGAAATGCTTTCAACACTACTTATTTTAGTTACGGGATACTTCCTGGTAACTATCATGGGGATTGCCATAAAAATATTCCTGAAACCCTACAGTTCCAGCATTGAAAGCAGTGGTATTAAAGGGGCTGGTGCCCTGATCGGTGTTTTTGAAAGAATCCTTGTTTTCACCTTTGTTCTCACGGACCAGTATGCCGCTATCTCCATTATCTTTGCGGCCAAGTCCATTGCCCGGTTCAGCGAGTTAAATGACCGGAACTTCGCAGAGTACTACCTCCTGGGAACCTTCACCAGCATCACCATGGCCCTGATAATAGGTATAATCTTCAAATTAGTCTTTGGTGATATTTCCTTTTAATGAGGGGCCGGGCACTACCTGATTCCAGGCAATCTTTAGACGTTCACTTTCTGAGATCCTTCCAGTTCAATCTCTGAGGGGAATATAGTGATAAGCCTAACACAATCACTTTAGTAAAAGACATTAAATTTTAAAATACAGTTTCGATGACTGAGAACTTGAATGAAATTGTAGTAGGAAATGTAACAGGCAATGATTATGGCGTTTCAGTAAAATTTTTCGGAAAAAAAAGAATTAGTTAAAAACGCATCCTATTAATTCAGAATGTAAATAGAGTAGTTCAAATAGGTAGCTATAGTCACCCATATAATGTAGGGTAAAAGAATCAGCCCAGCCCACTTGGAAATCCGGTAGAATACGATAATATTAGCGATTATAGCTAGCCACATCAATATTATGATCACCAGGCCGCCCAGGATGGAATGGAGTCCGAAGAATACCAGGGACCATAACAGGTTCAGTCCCAGCTGAACTGCAAAGACCACTATGGCGATTTTAGCCTCTTTAGTTTCCAGGCCTTTCCTCCATACCATGAAGAGGGACGTGCCTATCAGGATATAAAGAATAGTCCAGACCACTCCAAAAAGCCAGCCTGGTGGTGCCCAGCTTGGTTTAATAACATTAACATACCAAAGGGGAATTTGGGGATAAGTAGCTATACTACCAATACCACCTACAATAAAAACAATCAATAACGCTAGAGCCAGTTTCGGGATTTCATTTAGTTTAAAACCTTCCATTTTTATGCCCCCATAGTAATTAATTGTTTTTTCTAAATATTAAATTTGTTGTTGATACTATCTGGGACTTAACTAGCCATTATGGTTGGATAATGAATAATTCAAGCCTTCACATATCCAAAGCGATGACATCATTTGGTTCTGATGGTGGTATCGTCTCAACATCAGCCGATATGCTCATATTTATTGAAGCATTTTTTACGGGTAATTTATTCCCAACCGAATACATTAACAAATTGTATCAGAATTTAGTAAAGGTAAATTAAAATAAAAGGTATTAATAAAGGAAGAATAGACCCTAAAGATATGGATTTTCTGGCTAACGAAACCTTTAATATTTTATTAGAGGTGGAATATTGATGATTACCATCTGAAAATTAGGAGATGAGGGTATGACATACGTAGATGATGTATTAGAAGAGCTGAAGAGAAAAAATCCTTATGAACCAGAATTCATACAGACTGCAACTGAGATTTTAAGATGTCTTAATGTAGTGTTTGAAAGGCATCCTGAATTTCAGGAAGCAAAGATTTTAGAAAGATTTTTAGAACCTGAAAGAGTGGTGATGTTCCGGGTACCATGGGTTGATGATAATGGTGAAGTACAGGTGAATCGAGGTTTTCGTGTTCAGTTCAACAGTGCACTAGGCCCCTATAAGGGAGGGCTTCGTTTTCATGAGACGGTTAATTTATCGATTCTTAAATTATTAGGATTAGAACAAATTTTAAAAAACAGTCTAACCGGTATGTCAATTGGCGGTGCAAAGGGTGGAAGTGATTTCAATCCAAAAGGCAGATCCGATGCTGAGGTTATGAGATTCTGCCAGAGTTTCATGACTGAACTTAGAAATTTTATAGGGCCTGATGTTGATGTCCCTGCTGGGGATATTGGTGTGGGTTTAAGAGAAGTGGGGTACCTATTTGGGCAGTATAATAGAATTGCAAACAGACATACATGCGTATTAACTGGAAGTGGGATAGAATATGGAGGATCTCTTGTAAGAAGAGAAGCCACAGGTTATGGCCTTATTTATATATTAGAAGAAGCTTTAAGAGCAAGGGGAGAATTTTTGGAAGGTAAAAAGATAATAGTTTCTGGTTCGGGAAATGTGGCTATATATGCAGCGGAAAAGGCTATACAACTTGGAGCAACAGTTATTGCTATGTCTGACTCAAAGGGTTACATTTATGACGAAAATGGAATATCTATTCCATTTGTAAAACATATCAAAGAAGAAGAAAGAAAATGTATCTATGAATACTTAAATGATTTTCCTGATACCATTTATAAAGAAGGTAGTTATGGTCTTTGGAGTATAAAATGTGATATAGCTCTTCCCTGTGCTACTCAAAATGAGTTAGATGAAGATTCAGCAAGAAAACTTATAGATAATGGAGTTAAATATGTTGCAGAAGGAGCAAATAAGCCTTCAACTCCCGAAGCTACTAAATTATTCTTAAAATCTGGATTAATGTTCTTACCAGGAAAAGCAGCTAATGCTGGAGGAGTTACAACCAGTGTACTAGAAATGGCACAAAGAAGCTCAAATATGCACTGGTCATTTGATGAGGTTGATTCCCGATTAAAAAGAAACATGGTTGAAATATATAGAAATATTGATAAAATGGCCAAAGAATATGGATTTGAAGGCAACTATGTGGTTGGAGCTAATATTGCGGGATTTATTAAAGTTGCAAAGGCAATGATGGCTCAGGGAATTGTCTAATTGTTTCTTTAAATCATTCCATGGGGGTTTAATATATTTCATGGGGAAACTACCATATTCCAGGTAATATTTTGTATTTCACTTCCCGGGTGTACTCGGTGTATCCTTCCAGTTCATTCTGCAGGGTTTTATCTTCCATTTGTGTGCGGATGATAAGGAGTGCCAGGGATATCATTACTGGGATCAAACCCCAGAAGGAGCCCAGTATGAGTGGGGTGGCCACCGAGTAGATGAGACTCCCTAAATATCCGGGGTGTCTTACCCGGCGGTAGGGACCGTCTTTGCAGACGGTTTGACCCCGGTCCGTTTGGATGCGGACCACGGATGAAAAGTAGCGGTTAACCTGTTTAGCCCGTAAAAAGATAATCTGTCCAGTGATGAAGCCCAGGATGCCGATGATGATTACATAAAAAGGAACCTGAGGATACCAGTTGAAACGTCCCCCGTCCAGGGATGATATAACTAAAATAGCAATGAATATGGGCACTGAAACCTTTTGGAATATTTTATCCCAGTTTTTCACGTCACTGTCAGGTTTCAATCTCTCGTGGATTAACTCTGAGGACAGTAAAAGGTAGGACAATATGAGGAAAAGAATGCTCAACCCAACATAAGCCCATCCCTGCCAGTAATCCAGGCGACCTGCCGATATGAAGATTACTGCAATTATTAAGGCCAAGAACAAAATGGTTCGAATGATTATTTTTACGCTTACCTTTCCCACGGGTTTATCTGGGTTATTCATACTTTCAATCCTCTTATATATAAAAAAGATATTGATTATTAATTTAATTCAATTCATCAGATAAATCATTCACTAATTTTATGTATTTACTAAATATTTTCAGAAAATAGCTTCTTCAAAATATTCAGGGATGAAATATAAACATTTACGCCATCTCTCGCGCAGGACACCGTAAATATCCTGGTCCAAAATATAGGTGTTGCAGTAATCATCCTCGTTACGCATGCCACGACCATAAGCCTGGACTAAACTAGCCACAGTCTTATAGGCATACCAGTAGCCATCCCTCTTCATACGGGTCATGATCTGCTTATCACCCAGGTAGGGGAAGGGCATTTTATAGATAACCTGGAAACGGCACAGATCATCCGGGAAGTCAACCCCTTCATCCACACTGGGAGCCACCAGTACCAGTGGTTCCTCGGATTCTACGAATTTTCTGATGACCACCTCTCTTCTAGGGCTTCTTTTAAAATTACGTTGGGGACTGTAAATGATTACCCGTGGATCCTGGAGGTTTTCACTGATGTAGGTGGCTAACTTATGACTATGGGTATGGATCAAACCCTTATCTTCAGGGTGTTTATCCAGGATCTTTTTAAGGATGGGAATGGAGCGGGATTTGGTTTGGTCAATATATTTACTGGACATTCTACCAGTGGTTTCAAGATAGATAGGCCTATTTTCAATTTTAAAAGGGCTTTTAACCTGGATGTACAGGGCATCATCTGGGTTGATACCGTGCCATTTACAGAAGTGCTCCTTACTGAGGATGGTGGCACTCATCAGGAGACAGTAATCAGTATGGCCTAGTAGGTACCTTTGCACAAAGCGGCTGACCTCTACTGGTTTGAAGGTAACTGATTTTGCTTTCTGGTTGGCTTCAATCACCCACTCCGTGGGATGATCATCCAGTTCACTTTCCACCATTGATAACCGGTTAATAGCCCGGTGGACAGATTTACGCTTTTTTAATGGTACGTCAGGTACTTTGAGTATGGATTTGTAGGCATCATTATATTTGACGATATGTTTCCTCCAGAAATCCACGTCCTCAGTGAAGGCCTCCTCACTTAACTGGGGTATGGTATCCAGTTCATCTATCTCCCTTAATTTTTCCAAGTATTCCTCAAAATCCTTCTTCAAGATTTTATTGGATAGTTCCAGGCTTAACTGGTCCATGACCTGGTTTTCCATGTTATGTACCTCGTCAAAGACCGCCAGCACCCTTTCCCCGAAGTGGTCCATGTAATTCATTTCCGGGAAAAAGGAGGAGTAATTCATTAAGGTGATGGAGGATCGAACTGATCTGCCCTTCTGCAGCCAGTAATGGCAGGGGTCTTCGCTATTGAAGTACCATCGTTGGCCCCGCATGTCACTGAAGCAGATTAATTCTCCTTTACTGCTGATACCATGGTCACAGACAAGATCTGCGGTCTGGCAGAGACCATCATCACAGGTGGTGTCCTTGAATATCATGCCATCCATGCAGTTAAAGTTATTCCTGCCCTTTAAAACCTGGAATTTGAAGTCATTATGGTACTGGTCCTGGAGCTGTTTGGTGATGGTCACCAGGTATGCGGAGGAGAAGTAATTGGCTAATGTCACGGCAATGGCTGATTTACCTATCCCGGTACCGGCATCCAGGAGGATGTAATGGTAGCCATCTTCCAGTCCCTGGGCTATTTTCTGGAGGATGGTTTCCTGCTGGGGGCGGGGAGTCATCCAGGAAGGGAAGTTTTCTAAAAGAGCAGAATAGGTGTCCACGTTTTGATCTTTAACAAAAACACCCCTTCGACCACACTCCGGGCAGGTGATTAACCCTTTTTCGAGTTTTTCCTTACATTCTGGACATTGAAGTGGCATTTAGCTCTCCTTTAGATTATATTATTATGGTTAAGGGTTGAAGTTATTAATAAAAATTTCATTTTTCCAGGGTATTAAAACCGATTTATTAGTTTAGATTTAAAGATCGCTCTGGGAGGTGGTAACAGATATTATTGATGTTGGAGAGAGCTTAGTGAGGAAATATCAGTATTATTTTTGAATTTTATTTAAATATTTGAAGTTAATTTTTCTCTTATTTTTTTAATGGCATTTTGGGCGGAATCCTTGACGTAATAAACAGGATCCTGGCTGGTTTTTAAAAGGTAGGGTAAAGCCCTAACATCGCCAATCATTCCTAAAGATTTAGCTGCATATTGCCGGACCTGGTGTTTATCATCATCCAATAAAGAAATTAATGCATCCAAACCATTGGGATTCTTAATTTTCCCCAGTGCAGAAGCAGAAAGTCTTCTTACATTACCATTTGCGTCATGAACAGCCTCACATAAGTGGGGGATATAAGCAGGGTCTCGACTTTCACCCATTAAATAAGCTGCATGGGCTCTTTTTTCACCCCGAGTACTATGTTTAAGTTGATATACAATATCATTATTATTATTATTATTTTCTGATACTTTCACTTTCCCATGCACTTCATCAAAATATCCGGTAACTATAGTATCATCACTGTAAATGAATTTTCTACCACGCGGACTAAGTATCAATTTTGAATAATAGGAATACTTCCGGGATTCAAGAAATCTTTCTTTTTTCAAGGTTCTTATGAATCTTTTCAATCTTTTCCGGGAAAAATTAACTAAAATTCGGTAACTGGTGAGATTGGATAGATTATTATCCCTTACAAAACGAGCATTAGAGCCTTGAAGTACCTTTATTAAATTGGTTTCTGACACCGGGAAGGGAAGTTCATCTACACAGTAAAGAATGATCCGAGCGGTAACAGATTCATAGGAAACTATTAAATCATCGATAATTTCAACTTTAGATGGAATAATTGAGTTACTATCTTTATCAGGAAGATCATCCATTGATTCATAATACTCAAAAGTATTTCCACAGTCACATGTACCTAGTTCAACAGGTTTGTCAGGAGAATGTACCTCATAATAAAGATTGCAACGCTTACAGACAATAAATGGAAATTGGATCACCTCTTTTATGGTAGATAGAATAATATTATTAATAATATTATAATTAATATTACTTGTGGTGTAAAAAAATGGAAATTAGGGATATTATGAAAATAGATGAGGGGACCAAGGTAGAATTCAAGGAAGAAATGAATGATTCTGCCTATAAAACACTGGCTGCATTTGTGAACACTGAGGGAGGTCATCTCTTCCTGGGAATATCAGATGATAAAAAAATACGAGGAGTTAACTGCTCAGAACCGTTTTTCAGGGATCTTACTGATAAAATTGTAAATAATATTGGTGTGCATCCTCGAATAAATTGTTTGGATTATAATGGGAGGAAAGTTTTGGCCATAGAAGTTAAAAAAGGAAATCTAAGCTCTTATCGGGGTAAATATTATCAAAGAGTGGGAAGTACCACCCGTCTTATGCATGAGGAAGACTTGAAGAATTTATTTCTACTGAAAACTAACTGGGATTCAATGACTGGTGATTATGACCTGGATAAGATTGATGTAGAAACCGTTAATAAATTCTTTTCCATGGCAAGAAAAAGTGGTAGGCTAAAATCAGCCGAATGTTCGGATGATATTTCACTGACACTGGAGAAACTTAACTTAATCATAGATGGGAAATTAACCAACGCAGGGTATATTTTATTTAGTGAGGGTCCTCAGCAATTCTTTACCAATACAGTGGTAAGGGTGGGGAGATTCAAAGATGAAATAACAATCATTGGAGATCGTTTGATTGAAGGCAACCTTTTTAATCAAGTGGCTGAGGCTGAAGAGGCCATAAAAAATTTCATCAATGTTCGGTACGAGATAACTGGTGAAGAATTGATGCGTAATGATGTATGGGATTATCCTCTCCCTGCGATTCGAGAAATTTTACTTAACGCCATAGTACATCGCAATTATCATCTGCATAATATGCAGACTCAGATTCGTGTCTATGATGATCGTATATGGTTTCATAATGCAGGGGGACTTCCGGAAGGAATGAACATGGATCTTTTGAAAAGTTCCCATCGGTCTGTGGCTCGAAATCCCCTTATATCCAAGATATTCTACTTGGCTGGTTTAATTGAAGAATATGGGACCGGGATTAAACGTATTATTGATTCAATGAAAGAAGCAAATCTGGTTGAACCAGTTTTCAAAGAGGAAATGGGAGGATTCTCGGTTTATATTCGGAAAAATTTATATGATGAGAGTTATTTCCAGGAACAAGGTCTAAATAAAAGGCAAATTAGGATAATGATGTATGTGATGGATAAAGGCAGTATTAAAATTGAAGATTGCCATAAAATATCACCTGCTGTTGGTGAAAGGACACATCAAAGGGATTTGAACATTCTAATTGAAAGACAATTATTGATTAAAAGAGGGGGATCAAAAAATATCCTTTATGAAAGATCAATATGAACCGTATTATTCCCGACATTTTCCCGACATTTTCCCGACATTTTGTCGGGAAATTTTTAACCAATCACATAATAGATGATCAGATCAGGATAAGAATTGATACATAAGCTAATAAAATTACTTGTAACATCGATAGTGGGGTGTATATATGGGCATTATGGGAACCTGGCATATTTATGAAATGGAGTTGTGGGATGAGGATTATTTTAACACGGAAGTTCAGGCTTATATTGAGATAAACTCAAGCAACCGTGGATATTTTCATTTTGGTTTAGTATCGGGCCGTATTGATGGGGAAGTTATGTTTTATGCAGGTGGGGAGAGGTTCGAGTTTACCTGGGATGGAAATGATGAAATGTAACCCAGCTTCAGGTAGTGGTTGGGTTCGAATGAAAGAGGAAGATTTTTTGGAGGGAGAATTCAGAATTCATCTAGGGGATGATTCTACATTTTTAGCAAAAAGGGCAAAGTGATTCAAGTTTAAATCCGATTCAAAGGAAATCTAAAAATTTTTTATATGAAATATTTCCATACTACCTAGTAAACTTAAAAACTGGTACCTCGAAAAACATTAATAAAATATAAGTGCATTATAGTAACTGTTATTTCCTGCCATAGACACTATTACTCTGTGGACTAACATTATATGTTAAAAGACCATAAAGTTTAGTATGGATGCAGAAACCAAAAAGCTCAGGAAAGAATTAGGTCTAAAACATCGGATTAGACAAGATGATCTTATCCCTGAAGCCAGGGGTAAAACCGCTGCTGAGATTATACGAATCCAAAGGGAAAAGATGGATAAATCTTAAACCATATCAGCTGGATGTATTGTTTTTATTAAATCATTTAGTTTACTACTTTTCAGGATTTGTTCATCAATGGTTATGAATGCATTGCAATCATCGCCTAGGGCTTCTCTCAATAGTTTCGAATCGGGTATTCCTAATCTAGAATCTGCTTTTTTTATCTTTTCTATGCAGGATAGATAATAGGGTAACTTCAAAGTCACAAATCCTAAATTTAAATGATCAATTACACTATTTATATTTTGAAAAGCGCCAGTTCTTTTGATGTTATCATTTATATTTTCAAAAAGAGATAGGTAAAGCTCCCCCAGGACTAAAAGACTTATATTTCCCTGGTATATTTTGGGAACTCGTTTAAGATATCTTAAGCATTCCTTTTCATAATGATCTTCAAGAGCTACACTAGCAAAAATAGACGTATCAATGAAATGGGTGGCTTTCACTCTCATGAATTTCCTTCTTTCATCACTTAATCTTCGACTTATCCTTATAATATTACTTTTCTATATAAATATCATAATATATATTTGTCCCTAAATTTTTCAGATCAATAATTCCATAACATATTCTTAATCAAAAAATATGAATACAGTTAAAGTAGATTTATATTATTCTTTAGGGGAATTGGTAAAATTAAAGGGGATAATCAAGTTCATAGATCAATCTTAAAAGATATCCCAGAATAAAACCTTCCAAAAACTGGAAAAAGGGGAAGATTTTGAATTTTTATTTGAACTCCGTAAGCTTGCTTGGAAGATTCAAAAATTTACTTAAGATCAGTGAAGTTGGAAAAAAACGTCAAAAGCGGCGAAAGGTTAAAAATTCCCTTAATTAAGATATATTCATATTATAAATAAAAAGGTGCATTAAAATGAATAAACCCTCTTTAGAAGAATTAAAAAACGTATTTGGTAGTAAAAGTTATAGTAGGGGTTTTAATTATTATAAAAATGGCCATGTGTGTTTAGGTGTCAAAAAAGATGATAAATTATGGGGTAAAGTTTATGGTACCGGATCTGCTCCTTACAAAGTCAAGGTAGATGTTAGTGATAAAATATATTCAAGATGTAGCTGTCCTGTGGGGTCTATGTGTAAACACGGTGTTGCGCTCCTTTTAAAGTGGATTAATTGTAAAGAAGATTTTCTAGATATTGACTTATTTAAAAGCAATTTAAGAGATAAAAGGAAAGATGAACTTTTAGATATGATATTATCAGTTGTAGTTGATGATCCATTTAAAATTACATTGTTTACATCTTCAAAAATTAAAACTGAGAAGGTAGTAGATTTAGATGCAATAAAAAAACGTGTCAACTATACTAACTTAGATTACTATGACCACAATCCAGCTTATAAGGTAGTTAATGAACTTGAACCGGTAAAAAATTTAGCCCAAAACTTAAAACCAGAGGATGCAGTTTACGTCTATATTATTTTAATAAATAAGTGTTTAGAGCTTTACCTGGAAATACAAGATGCATATGATTTGGAAGATCTTATTGAAGAATGTGTAGAAGATTGTTGTAATTCTTTAAAGCTTTTTGATGGTGAAAAACCGATATATCTAAAAGAGATAATTGATTTGGTGCTTTTAGAAGATTACGGTTTTGATGTTGAAAATATGCTATTTGCCATGGCCACAAAAAACAACATCCAGATCATAGTTGAAGAGTTACAGGCAGAAATAAAACAATTAGAGGGTGCAAAATCATCTAATCAATATAATCGTGGAAAATTAATCAACCTCATTTATCACCTCTATTGTTATTTAGGTCTTAATGAGGAAGCAGTAATTGCAATCTCCAAGATGGAACTTGAAAATAAGGATGATTATCTAAGGCTGGGGAAAGCATTAGTATCCGCAAAGCGATATGAAGAGGCAGCAAAGTATATTCAAGAGGGCGTGATGCTGGAAGATGTAGACTTTAGATTGGATGTACTATTTTTTAACACTTTAAATCAACTAGATGTGGATAAATGGAATGATATAAATCTAGATTTACTTAAAACAGTAGCTGTAAGATTGTTAAATACAGTGAATGGTTCAGATAAAACTTATACCTCTATAAAGGAGGTGTTTAAAAAGGTGAATAAATATGATGAACTCATCAATATCATAAAAACAGATTGCTCGGATGATAACAAAGTCTCAATTCTATTATATGATGGATATCTTGACGATGCAATAAAATATGCAATATCTTCAACCAGTATAAGTTCTGATACTTTAATTAAAACCGCCAGATCTGCAAAAGATAATCAAAAAATTGAAGATGCCATATATTTAACCATAAAAGCCATGAAAAATCCCTGGATAGATGTGGATGATGCGTTAATTGAACTTATAGAATTAACTGTTGAATTAACAAGTGAAGAAAAGCTAAAAGATATGATCGATCACGTAGAAAAGGTGGATGTAGCTAAAATACTAGCCCTGAAACTTTTAAATCGAGATGAGGAATACGCCTATGAGTTACTTTTAAAAATATTAAATCATCTCCAAAAAGCAGAAATAAAAAGCTATGCAAAAAAATTAAGCAAGGAACATACCATCAATCTTTCTCAAAAATGGATACAACAAAGAGTTAACCGTTCACATATCCACTATAATGATGCCATTGTAATGTTAAAGATGCTGGAACAGTTGATGGGTGAAAATGAGTTTAGAATTTACTATTATAATTTTTCCCGGAAAAATCAGGGAAAAAAGAAATTAATAGATAAAATAGGGTTTTTAGAGCCAGAAATTGTATAAATAGCTAGGAAACAACCCCACTAGAGATGAAAATTTTAAATTTTTCGTTAGTAAAACCGATCTGCGGCGTAAACGTAGCATAATAAGATCTAGAAACAGCAATGTCATGATAATCATTAACAATAAGTAATTGGATAGATTCCAGATTATCATCGGCTCTTTCAAGTAAAAATTCGATTTTACCCTTCAAACTTTGACACCCTCCTTCTGAATATAGTAATGAAGGGGCCATTCTGTATCTTTAAGATCCTCTTGAGATATTGGATAAAAAGAGATAAGTTCTCCATATTTTAGTGCTAAGTGATAGGTCTCTTCATGTAATCGGTCCAATTCCTGAAACTTATCTACGCTGCCTTTGAGGACTATGGCAATGTCGATATCAGAATCCGCCTTTGCTTCATCCCGGGCAAATGAACCATAAAGGATTATTTCCATCAGCCTATCCCCATAAAGTTCCTTTAAAACCTTTTTAAGGTCAGAGGTAAGTGCTTTAATCTCTCCTTTTGAACGACTATTAACCATAAATAATCACACCCCAAACTCTATATAATCCTTTTGTTACTGATTATAAATTAAATTAACTGAATAATTTCTATTCTATACTCTTAATATACTAACTATTCTAGCGAATTAAAAAAAATTAAGTTTAATGTGTATTTTTATAAGCAATTAACTCAGGAGAAACTTAAAGAATTGGGCCTGAATGAAAGACAAATTAGGGTTATGGATTATTTAAAATCTCACAATATCATATCAACATCAGAATATTCAAAAATTATTTCTGATGTTACAAAAATGACTACGTAGAGACTTAACTGATTAATAGATAAAAAACTAATTAAAGCCGTTGGAAACAAAAAAGGGAGATATTATGAATTATTATAATAAATTTAACGAACATATGGAACATTTAATGAACATATGGAACATTCAACCAATTCTCCCAATAACCTAAACCGATATTTTCTTAATATTAACACCTCTTAACCACATTCGACAACTAAAACGACTACCCAGATGACTACCTTAAAATATAATAGGTGGACCGGCTTCCACCCTTCTTCTCTATAATACCCTTATCCATTAAGCTCCGTAAATATTTATAAGCTCCCTGGCGAGAGATATTTAAGAGTTTCTGGACTTCTGAATTGGTGATGCTTCCGTTTAAGTGTAGGTATTCTAAGATTTTCAACATTTTTTCGGTTAATTTTATTTTCGTTGGTGCACCTGGGGGAAACAGCATTATCCTATCCTTAATTTCAGATAAAGAAGTTAAAAATCCTTCCAGGAAATATAAGAGCCAATCAGTTAGATCCTGAGTCTTTTGATCAACTGAGTTCAGGGCATGGTAGTATGCCTGTCGGTCACTATGGTAGTATTCATCCAGGGTAAAATCAACATCAAATCCCCTCAGGTACAGGTAAATCGCTGCAAGTGCCCTGCCTGTTCTCCCATTACCACCAGCAAAGGGATGTATCCTTACAAACTCATAATGAATTATACCTGCAGAAACAACTGCATTTAATTCACCAGATGAGTTATTGATCCATTCCAGGAGGTCCTCCATTTGGCCCGGCACCAGATTAGCATTGGGGGGAGTAAAAACAATATCACCTTCCCGGTTTACAACATAAACCGGTTCACTCCGGTACTGGCCTTCAAGATAAGTATATTCCAGGGTGTAATGAGTTATATTCTCATGAAGCTTTAAAACGTTCTTCTCTGTAATTTTCCCGTCTTCAATATATTTATCCATATTTTTAAGCACATTTAGATAGTTTAAAACTTCCTGCATAGCCCTCTTCTGTCCCTGTATTCCAATTCCCTTAGCCAGTTTATCCACCTGATCTAAGGATAAGGGATTGCCTTCAATTGCAGTGGAGTGATGTGCTGATTTAAGAAGCGCATCTTTTTTAAGTGATACTTCCATTTCCAATACAACCGGTGCGTTGACAATAAAATCCCTTATGGAATTAATTTCGAGCAGTTTATTTACTAATTCGTGGTTATATGTGAAACAGGGATTGAACATATTTTTTAAATCCTTGGAAATCTTTTGTTTAATATAAACTCTTTTATTTTATCTACAAAATCGATCTATATATTCGACTACTTTCATGACTACTATTTTGTATTTTATATAATAAATATTTGACTCCTTTATGACTACCGATTATATTTTTTAGAGGAGTTTTAGAATGGTAATAAAAATGCATAAGGTTTGTAAAAATATATCATTAAAAAGATCTGTAATTTTCATAAACCAAACATTTGAGTGCTTATTTGATGAAAATATAGGTAAATTTCAGTTCATAAATTAATGAAAAACGAAGTATATAATCATGGTTTATCTATATGAAAAATCAAACCTTGGTTAACATTAACCCTTTTAAAGTTTGGTAGTGGGTTTTTGAGAAAGTCCCCCTGCTAAAGGGTTTAAAGTCCACAGACAACTAACATTATATGTTAAAAAGATCATAATATTTAATATGGATGCTGAAACTAAAAAGCTCAGGGAAGAGTTAGGAATTACTCATGTCCTTAATAAAGAAGCTTTAAGGCCCGAAGCTAGAGGGAAAACAGGTGCGGAGATTATAAGAGATCTTCGTAATAATTTGAAACGTTTTTAGATCATATCATCTGGATGGGCTATTTCAATGAGCTCATTAAGGTTTTTACTTTTTAATATCTTCTGATCAATGGTAATGAATGCAGCACTATCACTCCCCAGAGCTTCAGCTAATAATTTAGTATCAGTTATATCCAATCTAGAATCAATTTTTCTTATTTCACTAATACAACACTGGTAATGTAATACTTCCAGAGTTACATATTGGAAATCTAATTGTTGGATAATATTGTTTATCATCTGAAAAGTACTTGTCAATTCCAGATTGTCGGTTATATTATTTAATAGGGATAAATAGAGCTCTCCCAGTACAAGAATGCTAATATTGCCCTTGTATATTTTTGGAACTCTTTTTATATATCTTAAACATTCTTTTTCATAGGTGTCATTGAATACAAGGCTTGCCAGAATTGAGGTGTCTATGAAATGGGTGGCTTTCACTCTCATGGAATTTCCTATTCTTCTTGATCTAAACTAAATTTACATTATTACTTTTCTATAGAATGATCATATATAATTTTCTTAAACTCAACTGTTACATATTCAAGTTATAATTAACCATCTAATCAAAAAAATATGAATACCAGTAAAAGGCAGAATAAATATTATTCTTTTAAGGGGAGCAGGAGTAACATTAGGGGGTAGAGCCAAGTTTTTAAATCAATCTAGAAGAGATAATCACAGAAACCTTCCGGAAACTGGAGAATAATGAAGATTTTCACTACATTTATTTCTTTATTATTATAAATCAAAGGCCCCTACAATCATATTTGAGTAGATACCAAACTATATCATAAACAACATAAAAAGGACGTAAATACATGAGCTTTATTGGAACCTGGCATATTTATGAAATGGAATTGTGGGATGAGGATTATTTTAACATGGAAGTTCAGGCATATATTGAGATAAACTCTAGGAACCGTGGATATTTTCAGTTTGGATTAGTATCGGGGAAGATTGATGGGAATGTTGTGTTCTGTGCTGGTGAAGAAAGGTTCGAGTTTACCTGGGATGGAAATGATGAATGTGACCCAGCTTCAGGTAGTGGTTGGGTTAGAATGAAAGAGGAAGATTTTCTGGAGGGTGAATTCAGAATTCATCTAGGGGATGATTCTACCTTTTTAGCAAAAAGGGTAAAGTGATAAATAATTCAAGTAAAAATCAGATTCAATGAAAATCTGAAATTTTAAAATGAATGTAAAAACATTTGGCAGTGGAAGGCTATGACTATTTGAAGACTAACAAATTCATTACCTCAGTTAAATATGGAGAACTCTTTAATTGTACTGATAGAACTGCGCGTATTGATCTTAGAGGAATGTGTAAACTAGGAATAGTTGAAAAAAGGAAAGTAGGGGATATCAAATACAATACATTCTTAGTAATACTTTCCGGAAATTTCCGGCAATTATGGTTAAATGATCATTGTTATTTCATATAACAAAACAGGGAATTATGATAATGGGGAAACCAATCAATGAATAAAGCCCTTCAGTCAATTTTGTAGGAAATAGTGGAAGAAACCTTCCAGAAGTTAGGTGATAATGAAGATTTTCATTCGGATCTCATTTTAGAACTTCAACAATTTGAAGATATTCTGCAAAATGAAAATTTACTTGTTTCTATATTAAAAGGGGTGAATCTCCATGAGGATACAGGAACTGGATATCTGTAACTTCAGGGGTGATAAAAGAGTTGAAGTTAAAAGAAAAAGGGTAAAAACTTCCTAATTTCTGGTCCCAATTATACATGAAAAACCAGGAAAATTAGTTCATACATGGTCTAATCTTCATCAAAAAACTGGTCAATATCCTTTATTTTAACACGATCTTGTTTCATTATCCTCTGGATTTTTTTAACATATTCCGGACGGATATTGCCCTGATCATCACTCTTTTCAGGAGAGATAGTGGCCTTTTTTAATAGATCCTGTTTTTTATCCATATTTTTCATTACTTCCATATTTGTAACTCCTTGAATATTAAAATTACTTAAAAAAAGGTATTATAATAATTATTATATAAAAGTTATGATTTAATATTTTAATTAGTAAAAGGGAGAATGAAATGGTTATGATTTTAATCTAAAGCTTCTGTTAATAGTTTGAATTGGTTATCCCTAATTTTCTTAACTGATCAAAGGGTCAGGATTTAATAAGTTATCTGCCAGGCCGGGTGGTGGACTGACGTGGTTAAAGTTATAGATGTTTGTCTATAATTATCATTGTTTAAATTTAAATGGCTAACGTGCTAGACTAAGCTCCACACAGCATGATTCCAGTTCCAGGGCAGCTCTACCCAATAAATCCATATTATTTTCTTTTCTGCCATTCAATATGTACTCGGGTACGGTCTTAGGTAATAGAACTTTATAATTAGTAGGAGTTTCCAGTACCCGGAAATCCGGGCAGATGAATGCCACCAGACCAGTTATCCATGATCCATTGGTGGATATACCTTTTTCACCCAGAAAGTTAACTAGATCCCTGGTGTTTTTTCGAACCTGGATTCCGAGATTATAGTTAATCACCATGGGAGAATCATTTTTATAGTATAACCATTGGTCACCCTTTATGCGGTACTTTCCGGAGTAGTTTTTGGTTTCAATGACGTAGATGCCAGTGGGTCCGATTACAATATGATCGATGTTTCCACCCTTACCTGGTAACATCACATCGTTGTAGACAAAGTAATCCTTGGGTAAGGTATTTAAATAATCAGCCACCATTTTTTCCCCTTCCAGTCCCTTTTCCCAGCTGTAACCATCTTTTTTGCTCTGAGTGGTTAGGGAGTTACCGTAGACACCCAGGAATACACCGGCCAGTGTTAACATGACATAGAAAATGTTCAATGTTAGGAAGATGGCAAAGAGTGATATTAGAAAAAGTATAACCCCGGCATAGGTTAGTAGTTCTCCATTTTGATAGCTTTTTTGATACTGAGATGCTTTCTTCTCAGTGAAGGTTGTTCCGTTGGATATGGTTTCCCGCACATGCGGGTTACCCACATTTTCGGGTTCCTTATGTTCACTGTGTGCTTCTTCAAGATCAATATATGCATCATCTGCCTCTTCTAAAGCTTCATAAAGAGATTCTGGGTCAGTGTATGAGTCTTCTAAATTTTCAAAGAAAACCAGTTTTTCACCACATTCGCAGTGGGTTAATTCTTGGAGTTCTTCTTCAGTTTCCACTTCGTAGTACACATCGCATTTATAGCAGACTAGGTATGACATTTTAACCCCACTTTATTACTGTTGGAAGGCAATAATCCCAAATTAAATGAATATTTTTATTAAGGAGCAACTTATTAATAAAAATTACAATTTAACTACTAGTAATGGGGTTTTCTTATGAGGAAAATGAAGAATAACGAGATTTTTTTAAGTTGTTCTAGAGGAAATGTTAAAGAAACATTCCAATAATGAAAAGTAATGTTTTTATTAGATTTGATACAATATGTAACATTAAGTTGATGATTTAGAAGGTGTTATTAATGGAAAATGAATTTAAAGATTTCTATGATGTATTATCCGATAACTTAGAATCATATCAAGGGGAGTATGCTTCATTCATTGATCATGGGCCTCATCTTTTCAAATTACTCACCGAAGTCTTAAACGATGAAAAAGTAAACCAGAATTTAAGACTGGAAATCAGTGCAGCCATCGCCTACTATGTAGTACCCATGGACGTGATTCCCGAACAAGTTTACGGACCCTACGGTTACATTGACGATATATTCATCACCGTATATGTGATTAAAAAAATAGAAGAAGCATTCGGATATGAATTCTTAGAAAAACATTGGGAAGGAACCGGAAATCTTGAAAAAGTAGTTAATGAGTGTTATGAGCGATCCCTGGAAGTTCTTGAAGACAAAAAAGAACAAATCCTCAGTTATGTGGGATTGATCTAATCATTTCCATTATTGGTTTTATCAATCCATTTTTCTCCTTGAAGTAGATTTAAAGCTTCATCCATTGACTCTTTTTTAACAATTAAATCAATAATTACTTCTAAATAATCATCTATATGGCGATTCACAAACATTTTATTGGTGTTAAAGTTGAGAAGTGTTTCTAAATCATTTAAAGTTTGTATTAAACGATCATTTTTGATAATACCCTTTATCATTATATTTGAAGGTGATCCATCATTTGATATGTAAATAATCTCTTTTCGAGTAACATCATGGCCAACTGTGGCTACTTCTAGAACATCCTCCACTTTCTCAGGTTTAATTTTACAACTGGACTGAATTTTAACTTTTTCTAAGGGTGCATCTTCTTGAGCTTCCTCAATAGATTCAGCTTTTAGGATATCTTGATAAACTTTGAATTTATCATTATCTTCTAGGACATAGGTGTCGGTTCTTTCATTATAACTGATTAAATCCTGTTCCTGAAGAGTCCAGATATAGTAATTAGCTCGAGTTTCATTTTCAATCTTTTTGGAGAGGTCATTTTTCGTGAAAGGTATACCAATTTCCACATGTTCCTGTATTTCCAATACTATTTTACCAGCATTTTTAGTATCTGCACAGTTTTTACAGTTATCCACCAATCCATCTGTATTATAGGATGATTTATAGAAATTAGATATGGGTAAACTCTTACCACAAGTAAGACAAATTTTAACATCCGGGTCAGAATTTTCAAGCTGAAATACATCTGTGTCCTTTACTAAAGGTTCTGGTGTTTCAACAAATTCAGCATCTTCTGGAGGAACCTCTTCTTCAGGTGGTTTTTCACCATATTTATGGAGGAATTGATTTAACACATCTTCTTCCTTCAATGAATATAAATCAGTTTTTTCATTGTATTCTAATAGATCAAGTTCCTGTAATGTCCAGAAATAATCTCTAAACTGTAACTGGTTTTCACACTGATCCAACAAGTCTTTTTTATAAAAAGATATCCCTGGTTCAACACATTCTAGTAATGCTTCTAAGGCACGTGCTGCGTAAGATTTTCTGGAACAATCTTTGCACTTATCTGAATAACCATCATCATTTGCTTGTGATTTATAAAAATTGGATATGGGCAAAGTTTGCTGGCATATTAAGCAAGTTTTTGCCAGTTTAGGAGCTGCTTTTTTCTCAGGTGGCTTTTCTATAACTGTTTCTGTTATTTCAGGACTTTCATCCCCATATTTAGCAATGAATTCATTGAGTATGTCTTCGCTTTTTAACAAGTAAAAGTCAGGTTTTTTATCCTCTTCTAAAAGGTCAAATTCTTGAAGTGTCCAGAAATAATCCAAAAAAACCATCCGATTATTGGATTCTTTTAAAAGATCATCCTTGTTAAAGGAAGTAGCGGGTTCAACAAACTTTCTAATTTCTTCAATTGCTTTAGCTGCATGAGATTTCCGGGAACAATCCTTACACTTACCAGTTAATCCATCAGGAGAATCTTTGGATTTGTAGAAATTATCCAAGTCTAATTTAGCACCACAAACTTCACAAACTTTAATTCCATCCGCTAACTTTGTTGATGGAATTGTATCTGGAATATCATCAGTAACTTCTTTAGAAATACCACTGGGAACTTCCAAAAACTCAGAATAAGTATTAATATATTGTTCGACATTTTGTGCCTGGTTGAAGATATACACGTCTTTACTAAAATCTTTGATAAGTTTAAGCTTTTTCAAGATTTTAAAATAATTTTGTAAGGTTTCAGGATCATCAACAACCTTTAATAAGGTTTTTTCATTGAATAATTTGATGGATACATGTTTTTTTATTTCCGATATTCCTCGGGCAGCCTGTATTTTTCCCATACAATCATAGCATTTATCATTATCATTCTCTTTGAAGGAGTTAACTTCATCTTTTAGATCTAACTGGGAATTTGAAAGGGATTCTCCGCACAAAACACATTTCACTTTTTCATCTTCTACGAACTCATTATTATCTTCTAAAGAAGTTGGATCTTTAGATTCAGTTAAATCAACATGAATTTCACCATCATTATCGGTTATTCTTCCCATTTCCTGGATGAATTTCATGAGATTTGGTAAAATATCAGGTTGGTTAAGCTGGCCTATAGTGATAAAATATCTTTTTTTACCATTTTCAGTGGCCTGTACGCGTTCAGGGCTTGTTAAAATATTATTAGTTGGTATTTTCCTTAATTTTTGGTAGTTGACTCTGATCAGAATAGATACATTACCATTCTCATCACCATAGGCCCCTATACAATTATTATCTATTCCTTCTGTGGGAAAATCAATCACACATACGGGCATGTTGGAATCATTAGTTTTTGGTGTTACAACTCCAAAGGCAAATAATGACTTGTTATTTCGGTGAAGATGTGAAAACCATAGATTGGAATTTTTGATGGAATAGATAGTAGTGTTTTCATAGAATATTTGAATAATTCCATCAAATAATTGGTATACTACATTATGTTCCCCCAATTTATCCGAATTAATGAGAAGTAAATTAAAAAAGTCATCATCAGCCAGTTTTATCCGGTAACGGTTTTCTAGAACATCCAATGTCATATTTATCCTCTTTTATATTGATTGATAACTTGATTATTATTACATCACATTATTATTGTCAATCAATAATATTTTTATTATATGATATAAGTAGATAGATATTATATTATCATATGATCTATAGCACCAATCCCACGGAGGGGGCAACATAAACCAAAAAAAACTAACTAATAAAAAAACCGCCTTCAGTGAATCGAAATTCTGGATTCATAAGTTTGATAAAGACTTTCTAAGACAGTTAGATGATACCCGAGTTTTGGGGGCTGAAAAAAAGCGCAGCGTAACCCTAAAAAATATTGAACCCAATGATAAAATAATCCTATTTTCAACTCTGGATCTGGATAGACAGAAGAAAATAAGTTTCATTGCCTATACCATGGTTGATGAAGTCTATCAAGACAAGGAAACCCTTTATGATCATTACTGTTCCCCTAAAAAGCTTAAATTAAAGGGAATTAAGTATTTCACTGAGCCTGTGGTTGCTAGAGATATAGCTGCTGATTTAGATTTTATAAAAGATGAACAAAAATCCGCATATGATTTGAAATCAGAATATAAAGAAATTAGTGAAATGGATTTCAAAAAAATTATCCGTAAAACTAGTTTAACTAAGGAATATCCAGCTTACTTTGAAACTGTCTCATTTTCCCTTGAAGATTTCCTATTAAGTTCAATTAATGGATTATATGCAATTATTAAAAGAAGTGAGAAACGAAATCAGTTTGAAATCAAAACTTTCCTTAAACTCTTACATAAATTATTGAAAGAATATGGTGTTTCTAAAAGTTATGATGAGGTGGAAGAGTTCTATGCGAGGAATGTGTGGAAGTTAGGTTTCAAACATAATCCCTCAAGAGATCCAGATAAATTTGTGGTTTTATACAATCGATTTGGTAAAAAAAACAATTTCAGTTATATAAGCTTAGAATAGGGGGCATTCTATGGATTACGAAGATATAATTATGGCTCTGAAAAATGGTAACGTACCCGCGAGTGGTGCTGCAGAGATATGTATTGGCCGAGAAAACGAAATTGCCGAATTCCAATACCTACTTAAAAAGGTCGACGAAGGAAAAGCAATCACCAAATTTGTTAATGGTGAATTTGGATCAGGAAAATCTTTCTTTTTGAAGGTTATAGAGGAGATGGCCTTTGAAGATAACTTCGTTGTTTCCAAAGTAACTCTGAGTCGGGATGTTCCATTTAACAAGTTTGAAGTGGTTTATAAAAACATAGTAAAGTCCTTAAGATGTAAGACTGGAACATCACTTGAGCATATCATTGAAAGATGGATTACCAAGCTTAAAATGATGGCTTTTGAAGAGACATCTGATCCTTTGAAACAGAATCTAATTGTTAATGAGAATTTACACAATGACCTTGAAAGGGCACGTCAACATTCCAATCCATTTGCAGTGGCCATTGAGAACTATCATAAAGCCATGAATGCAGGTGATTATGAAACTGCAAAGTATGCACAGGCCTGGTTAAGGGGAGATTCTAACATTCCTTTCACGGAAAAAAGGAAATTCGGTGTTAAAGGAGATATTGACCGTGAAAATGCATTTAAATTTCTAGAGGCACTAGCTGCATTTTTGAAAACCATTGGATATTCGGGATTAGTGGTTTTAATTGATGAAACAGAGTTTACGATGCATTTACAGAACAAAAAGCTTCGTGACACGGCATATAATTATATAAGGGACATATACGATGAATGCAGTTTAGGAAACTTTCAAAATACATTATTTGTATTCGCAGGCACCCCTCAATTCTTTGATGACCCTAAACTGGGCGTACCATCTTATCAAGCTCTATCTGATCGAATTGAAGATACATTAGATACATCTTTAAAAGACCTTAGAAAACCGGTCATTAAACTGGAAGGTTTCACTAAGGATGAACTCATAGAAATTGCAGGTAAACTAATGATAATGCATGAGGAAGTATTTGAATGGAATGGTAGCGATCAAATTAGTCCAGTCCTGGAAAGTATTGTGGATCTTCATGAAGAAAACGCGGCCTTAACTGGTGGAAAAGTCACCCCCAGAATGTTCGTAAGGTCTTTTATCAGTGTATTGGACACAGTTCAACAGAACCCTGATGAATTCGACACTGACAAAGATATACTGAAGGTCTTTGAAGAGAAAGAAACCGAGTTTGAAGAAGAGTTCGACGATGACTGGTAATGATTCGGCAGCCGATATTTTAAATCCTCGGCTTAAAGGATTCCTTGCACACAATTTAAGATGGAAGAGCCTGAACCCTATACAGGAACAGGCCATTCCCATCATAAAAGACAATAATGATACATTAGTCATTGCCCCCACTGCTTCGGGTAAAACCGAAGCAGTATTAATTCCTATTTTTGATGATATTTTAACCAAACAATTAGAACCTCTAAGTGTTATCTATGTCTCTCCATTGAAGGCCTTAATTAACGATATGAACGATCGAATGGAAAAATGGTGTGAGAACTTCAATTTAGAAGTAACCAAGTGGCATGGTGATGTTCCCGGAACCAAGAAAAAACAGTTCATAAATAATCCATCTGATATTCTTCTAATAACTCCCGAGTCATTGGAAGTTATCTTTATGAATAAGACCTCTGAAGAGAAGGAAAG
Organism: Methanobacterium subterraneum; assembly: GCF_002813695.1. Lineage (NCBI taxonomy): Archaea > Methanobacteriati > Methanobacteriota > Methanobacteria > Methanobacteriales > Methanobacteriaceae > Methanobacterium > Methanobacterium subterraneum. The sequence goes on from NZ_CP017768.1 coordinate 716,718, forward strand.
AATTTTCAAAAACTTGAAGTATGTTATTGTTGACGAAATTCACTACTTCGTTGAGTCTGATCGGGGAACACAATTGAATTCTCTTTTAAATCGTATGAAAAAATATGTGGATCATCCAGTTACTATGGTGGGTTTATCAGCAACAGTTGGTAATCCTGAAACCGTTTCAAAATGGTTAAAACCTGAGAATCCTGCCCAGATTGTTACTGATCCTTCTAAACGACCATTCCAGTATAAGGTGTTCTGTGGATCAGATCAGGTGATTTATGAACAACTGAGTAAATATGTGGGTCGTAAAATACTAATTTTCGTACATTCCCGGAAAGATGCGGAAAAATATTACAACTTCCTGCGTAGGATGCTTAAATTAAAGAATATTTACGTGCACCATTCTTCCATTGACCGTGATCGTAGGGAAGAAAGTGAGGACAAATTCAAAAATCTTAAAGATGGATTCATGATCAGCACCAGTACCCTAGAATTAGGTATAGACGTTGGTAATATTGATATTGTAGTCCAAATCCGACCACCCCATACTGTGAGTTCTTTTCTCCAAAGAATTGGACGTAGCGGTCGCCGATCCAAAAATCAACGTTCCATTATATTCTACAATACTGATCCACAGATCTTCATAACCCTGGCTGAAATTAGTTTAATTAATGAGGGCCATATTGAGGATATTAAGATCCCTGCAAAACCTAAAGATATTTATTTCCATCAAATCCTAAGTTCCATCTTTGAAAATGGCAAAATGAAACAAGGAGAATTATTTAATAGTCTGAAAGGTAGTTACGCATTTTCCAAGATGACCAAGGAAGATTTTACTGCCATAATTGAAACCATGGAAGAACTGGAATTCGTGAATAACAACAGTGGTCACCTTAGTCTTGGTTACAATTTCGAGAAGAAATTCGGAAAAAGGAATTTCCTAGACTTTTTCAGTGTCTTTTGTCCTAATTTTGAATATAAGGTAAGGGAAGGAACAAAGAGTATTGGAACTCTTGATTTGTTCTTTGTGGTGAATTTCCTTAAAGAGGGAAGCCAATTCATCTTAGGCGGGGCACCCTGGAAAGTAGTGGATATTGATCATAAACGTTTCTGGGTTAAAGTTCAAAAGGACAAAGCAAAAAAGGGAGATGTTCCCGATTGGACCTCAGAAGGAGGGGTTATTGATTCATTAATTAGCCGAAAAATCTACGATATTCTTTTAGGAAACTACGATCCTGACCTTTTAAAAACCTTTGATGACTTTTCACAGGAAAAGATCCTGGAATATGTGGAACATGCCCATGATGTGGGATTTAGAGAGGGAATTATACCGGTGGAGATAGATGAAAAAACCCACCGAGTTTACATTTATACCTTTGCCGGTATGAGAGCCAATGCACTTTTATCATCTATTTTCAGTTTAGAATATGATATATACGCACAAAATGACACTGCTTACTTTTCATCATTCAAATTCAGGGGTGAAATGAACTTTTCTAATATATCCGATGTGATTTACGGTGTTGAGGATATCCTTAAAGAACCTGAAATCAACCATTTAATTGATGAAAAAACCGGGAAATTCGTTAAAAACAAGTTCATTAACTTCTTACCTTACAAGGATAATGTAAAGCTTAAAATGGAACTATTGTATGGTCCAGATGATTTAATTAATGTGGTGAAGGAGAATTCTGTTTCTTTAGTTGGCAGTACTAAGTTTAAAATTTGGAGATGATTTAAACAGGGGTGTGTTAATGGGGGTTGAAGAAGAAATATTTGAAGAATTCTTCAAAAAATTAGATGAAAATGTCGATTTTCCTAAAATTGTTTTAAATAACCTAAAGAGTAGTTTTAAAACTGGTAATCTTGATTCTAAACGTGAAATATTAAAAACTATAAAATTGGGTGATTCTGATGAAGATTAAAAGTATAAAAATTGATGCTTTTCGAGGAATTCCCCAGAACTTAGAACTAGATCTCCAAGGTAAAAGTTTATTATTGTTAGGTGAAAATGGAACGGGTAAAAGTTCTATTATTGATGCTATTGAATTCTTTTTTACCGGCAAGATTTCTCATCTCAAATCAAAAGGGACGCTTTCACTTAATGAGTATGGTCCCAATACCAAAAATCCAGATAAGGCATCAGTTGGAATTGAGTTCAAATCTGGAGCTCATTTTACCAGCAGAACCTTTAGTTCAAATCCATCTTTTCCAAAAAACTTCAATGAAAACATTGAACTTGCCAAAAATGGTAAATTCATTTTAAGAAGATCTCAAATTTTAAATCTGATCAATACCACCCCCGCTCAACGTTATGCTTTTATTAGCGAGATTATTGGTGCTAATGAATTAGAAAAGACCAGTACTGCAATGGATCAAGCCAAGAAATATTTGGACGATGAGGTTAGAAAAATAGAGAATAATATTAAAAAAAATAATGATGATATAAAAAATATCCTTCAAGTTCAAGATTCTAATAATATTTTACCCACTATAAACGATTGGCTTGGAAAAGAATACTTGAATAATATTAATTCACTAGAAAAACTAGAAGATTGTATAAATCACCTTAAAACAATTACTAAATCTTCAGATAAAGAGTTAATTGGTGCTTTAGATAATATTTCTGTTACTATTAATGAAATCTTATTAATTGTCAAAGATGTAACTCAAGAATTTTATGATGCAGAAACCTATAAAGAACGGATTAATCAAAGCCATGCCCAATCTGATTTATCCCTTATTAAACTATTGAAAAATTCCTTGGAAATCATTAATAAAGACACCGCAAATTGTCCTTTATGTGAAAATAAAGTGAACAGTAATGAACTCCTGGAAAAAGTTAACAAACGTTTGGAAAGTCTCGAATCACTTCAAGAAATTAATGATAACATGAATAATTCTTTAAAACGTATTAAAGGGAATATTCAATTAATTAATAGGGATTTAGCAAATTTATTATCTAAAATAGATTATTTTGATGAATTAAAGGAATTTAAAGATGAATTGGAACAACAAATCATATCTTTAAATGTTTTTCAAGAACGTATTAATGCTAATTCATTCTTACGAGAGGATGTTTCAGGCCATGATTTTGAACTACTACATATTCAATTAGAAAAAAATTTAAATAATATAATTATTGGATCTGACGGATTAAGTGATTCTATTAAACCTTCTGAAAGGGATAAGCGCTTAAATGTCCTTATTAAACTGTTTTCTGATCTTGATGAGAACCTTAAAAAACAAGAAGAGAATCGGCGTGAACTTAAAGTAGCAAAAAATCATGCTAAAATCTCTGAAATAATGTATGAAGAATTTTCTGCCATTAAAAAAAGAAAAATTCAGGAAGTCTATGACACGGTTAAGGAGAATGTGGAACGTTATTATGCTATTTTACACCCAGATGAGCCCTATGAAAATTTTAATCTTGATGTAGATCTTAATCCAAAGAAAAAGGGTAGTACTGATTTAAGGATGACGATTTTTGGAGAAGAAAATCAAGATCCAAGGGCTATCAGTAGTGAAGGTCATCTAGATTCACTTGGTTTATGCATTTTTTTGGCCTTATTTGAAAAGTCACATGGAGATTTTCCCCTACTTGTTTTAGATGATGTGGTTACAACAATGGATTCTAGGCACCGCGAAAACGTTTGTCAACTTTTATTCCAAGAATTTAGTGATAGACAATTCATTATTACCACTCATGATGCTATCTGGTATGATCAGTTAAAGGCTGCTCAAAGAGTCCATAATTTAGGTAACAATTTTAAAAATTGTAATATAATTAAGTGGGATAACGAAAATGGTCCAGAAATCAGACCGTATAAAGTTAGATGGGATAAAATAACAGAAATTATCGCAAATGGGGATAAACAATGTGCGGGTAATGAAGGACGACGATATTTGGAATGGTTATTAATGGATTTATGTAACCGAACCCAAGCTAAGATACCAGCTAAATATTACGGAAAATATGAGGTAAATGATTTACTTAAACCTGCTAAATCAAGATTATTAGAACTTATAAAAGATGAAGAATACAATCAGAAGCTAGAAAGCTCATTTGATAAGTTAGATCAAACAATTATGATGGGAAATTTATTATCACACGAAAATCTGATGGCAGGTAATGTATCAATTGATGAAGTGGAACGATTCTGCAGGTCAATTAATCATATTCATGAACTTACATTATGCTCTAATTGTAAAGCACCTTTGGGTTATTATCAGAATCTGAAGATTTTAAGGTGTAGTAATAAAAAATGCAGTGATCCATTGGAAATTAAAGCTAAATAATTTATAGGGTGTTAATGTAATTTCATCCCTAATTCCCCTAAAACATCAGCAAGTTCTAAATGATTAATATCATTATTGGTTAATAGAGCCATATCAAAAGCATTATCATATCCTTTACTGATAACTAAACCTTTAACATTACGGCCATTAGCTTTCCTTTTAATTGCCCAACCAACATAGTTTGATATTTGTCCAAAGGTGTTTCTGGTTGCTTTTACTATTTTTAATTCAATGATCACAATAGAACCATCTTTATTGTCCTCACAATAAAGATCAATGCGGCCACCTTGCCCTACACACCTGATTTGTCTTCCTTTGAATTTAAGATCATAACCAAACTTTTTTAATACACCTAGGTTATCAGATAACATATCTTCTACACTTTTTTCAGATTCAGCAATTTGTTTAACTTTTTTAGGTTTAAACACTCTCAAAAAATCCATATAATCAGGATTTTTCTCTTTCAGTAATTCTTGAAGTCGTTTCCAGTGTCTTTCTTCGGTCCTAAATGCTATTCCCTGAAACCTTATTCTTAAAGCATTCCAGTCCTCAAGATAGGGATCTTCAGTTAATTCATGGTAACTAATGGAATTATCAAATTTGAAGAGTGGCTTATAGTCACACCCATATTGCCATCCATGCTCAAAGGCATATTCATCGTAATCTATGGTGTATGCATCGCTCTGGGCTTGAATAAGATACTTTATGTCTTGATAAGTTACACCATCTTTTTTCCCAGCTCTATAAAGCAGAATAAGATCTCCTATTCTGGTATCTTTATGACATGTCCAGTACCCTCCCGGTTCTGAACCATGAGCGGGATCAAGTGATTTTCGTTCACTGCCATCTGCTTCAAGGAAATACTCTGCTTTGGTGACCCATTGCCAGTATTGAGTTTTTTTAGGGGGTGAAACAGATACAACTTCACCTTCTTTACTCATGCGGATGTATTCTTTAACTCTTTTCGCAGTTAGTTTATCCTCAGAAATATCATTTTTTTCAACAATTTCAACAAATCTCTGATATGCCTCTATAGCCTTTTCTTCAAGGTTCAGCTCGTGTAGAACATTTCCTTTAAGATACCAAGCATCAGCATAATCTGGAAATATTTTAATTGCTTTTCCAAAACATTTTAATGCTTCTTGAGGTTTTTTAAGTTGACGTAGCATAACACCCTGATTATACCAAGCTAAATCATTTTCAGGATTTATTTCAATCATTTTCTTGAAACTAGACAAGGCTTCTTTTTTATTTCCCTGCCTATCATTTATTAATCCAATTTCTAACCATACATCTTCATAGTCAGGTTCTATTCTAACTATTTGGTGGAATAATTCCAAAGCAAGTTCAGGGTTTCCTTTTCCATTAATGGCATTGGCTTTATGAAATAGAGCATCAGTATTTTCAGGATCTGATTTTAAAGCTTTGTCAAATAATATTATAGATTCATCAATTTTTCCAGTTTCCCCTATGATTCTACCTTTAGAAATCAAAAATTCAGATTCATCTGGTTTGAGTTCTAATGCATGATTATACATCTTTAGTGCTTCATCATATTCTCCAAGGAGTTCCAGGGAAAGTCCTTTAAAATACCAGGCATCATAATAGTCCTGATCTAATTCTAAAGTTTTATCAAGAATATTTATTGCTTCATCATAATTATCTAAAGAAAAAAGGGTAACTCCATAATTATACCATGCATCAGCATAATCTGGATCCAATTTAACTGTTTTTTTATAATATTTTAAAGCTTCTGGAAATTTTTCTAATTCATATAATAAATTTGCTTTATTATACAAACCTAAAACATGGTTTTGGTCTGAGTTTAGTACTCTGTCAAAACATCTATCAGCATCTTCCAGTTTTCCGAGGCCCATTAAGGCAGCACCTTTATCATGAATTGCATCAACACAATTTCTATCCCTCTTCAGAACCTCATCAAAAAGAGCAATGGATTCCTCAAAATCCTCATTTTCTAGAAGGGCAGATGGTTTCCAATATAGAAGTTTGATATTTTCTGGATCGTCACTTAATAATAAATCTAAACAATCAATGGCTTGTATATAGTCTCCTTCTTCAAAATAGTCTAAACATTTTTCTTTAGTAACCAATATTAATCCCCCAATTGTTATTAGATGTTAACATTAATAAAATTTATTTCTCCATCAAAGTCTCCATCAATAAGATTTCTTTGATTAAAGGACATATAATTTGATATTATGATCAAAGGACTTGTAGGTTGGATTTTAAACTAAATTATTAATCAGGGCATACAGAAAAAGGAGGCAATTAGTAAAAATACGGAAAAAATAATTGAAGGAATAATAATCGAATTAAAAGGAATTTCATAATTTTCACGTCTTAATGAAAGATATAAAGTTAAATAAGATACTTGAAGAATTAAATATGTGAAAAGGAATGAAAAAATAAGATTTACTGTACCCGAATTAGAGTTTTTAACAAAATTAAAGCCTTCATAACCAATAAATAAAAGTAAAAATCCGAATAATGGAATTAAATAAAATTTATGTTTATTAACAACTTTATAAGATAGTTCTAATTCTACAGATTCTTCATTTAAATCATTTAAAATATTAGTATATGATTTTTTATTCAAAACAATATTGTAACTCTCTTTACCATCCATTCTAACTACATGAGGTTTACCAATCTTTAGTTTATTTTCATCTTCCAATGTTAAAATACCTAATTTTGTGCTGGTAAAATCATTAATTAACCTCATACCTCTAGGAACTATTACATTAAAAACAGGTTGAGTGGGCCCTTCAGCGATTACCCTGCTTTGGTAACCCGGCCGCCTCCATAAACTAATTGGTGATACTTGATAATCTTTACAAGTAATAATGGAATTCTTATTTCTAAAAGAATCCCATTTTTCTAAAATACGTGTTTGAATATTCAGATCCCATCTTTTTTCAAAAAATGGACATGGATCAATGTATTCAATTTCGATTTGAACATGATGTAAGTCCTGTTTTTCCCCTTCAACAGTTTCTTTTACACTAGGAAATCGATTTAAGGGATCTAAATTTACTGCAATTACAATAGTTTCATCTTGAACATATTTTGCAGGAATGCTTTCAGTGACATCAATGAAAGGAAGAGATGTTCCTGAATTCCTATCTTTTATTTTAAGATTTACAAACCGGTTAATTAAGTATACATACAATATATCTTCATCAGTATAAAAATCAGTGATTTTTTGGTAAATCTTCGCATCGGCAGGCGATAACAAGTCTTCTATGTTTAGATAAGACTGTTTAATTAAAATCATACGCCACGCAAATTTAAAAATAGTAATTGAAAAAATTAGTTACCTTTAGGGGACTTTTCCCCTTTGTGAACGTTTTCTTTTGAGGGCACACTTCGAGCTGTCCCTATTCTATGAACCCTCGCATTAAGAGCAGGCATTGAATTTCCGTTTCTAGTCATTAGTTTAACCCCCAATTGACATTTAAATTTATTATTATTCAATTATATAAATCTTGTTTGAAAAAATTTGAATCGATGACTTAAATTATATCTATAAAAAAATTAGTAGTACTTTCTTAAATATATTTCGGATCTAAGTTAGCATACTAATTAATTTAAGCTTAATGAACCTACTAAATTTCATTCAATGTCACGTTTTATTTTTTGAATAGCATTTTTAAACTTTGGCAACCATTCTATACTCCATTCAATTAGGAAATCTTTTTCTTTTTCTGAAAGATTCAATATATCTGCTTCAGCATCACAATATAAATTAATTCTAGTTGCTTTAACTCCTTCTTTTTTATCAAATTCAATCTCTGCACCTACATCTTTTTCTATAAAGTCTTTTTTGACGACAATCCTGTCGAAAATTTCGTGTGGGTGCATTTTAGCATTCCCTTTTATATATAAATTTATTAAAAATGACCCGTGACTGAATTTTAAAATATATTCTAATCCACTTCCCCCAAAACACATGATCAGATAACTTCTATTTACTGACCACATTCCCGGTTTAATATTGGGATAAACTTCTTTAAATCGATTTACAAGCTTAATCCAAAACTTTTCATATTCTATTTGCCTATCAGATAATTTGGTTTCCCTTTTAACTTGTTTTTCCCATTCATCAGGTTTAGCAACTACTAGAAATTCAAGGGCAGGATCACTATCCCCAACTCTAATCAATCTAGGTTTTATACAGAAAAAGGCAATATTTTCGTTTGATATCTGGTTTAAATGGTTAATTGCAGTTAAGTGTTCGTTGTTAAAGTTTTCTGCTATCCAAACAACAACTTCTGCATTAATACCGGCCATGTAGGTCATTAATTGACCAAGATGAGTGTGATTAGTGGTGCCGTATTGGTTTTCAATGGCGATTTTCCTGTCTGTACCTGCTTCATAGGCTAATATATCCAGGCGATAATTACCAATGGGTACTTCAGTTTCAGCATCAGCAATATCGATTCCTATTAAATTACCCAAATAATCAATATTCTTTTGAAGCCAGGGAGTAAAATCACGGTCTTCAAATTGGAACAGATCGTTTAAGGGAAATTCATTGATAGTTGCTAAATTGATTTCTTTTGCCATATATTCACCTTATTTTAAATATTAACAGCAGTTTGAGTCATTTTTTTATTAATTTTTATAATAGTACTATCTAGAAATTCTATATACATTGAATAGCATTTATAATTTTGAAAACCGTAAACACAAACATTATTTATGCTAAATACAAATTAATTTCATCACAACTTTACTTGGAGTATTAAATGATGAAATATAGTGCCGGATTGATTTCAAAGTCATATTGGTATTTAGAATCCAAAAAAACAGCCAAGTATATGTTAGATGGATTAAGTAGGAAACAAATTGTGGAATTAGCTATTTCTGATAATATTTATCAAGTTGAGTCTGAGTATAGATCAAAAACTATTGCTAATTCTATCTATACACGTCTGATCAGTTTACCTGAGGATATCCTTGAAGCCATTGTTAACTCCGACATAACTACATCAAAAATTTTAGTTTTAATTTCAATTATGAAAACTGATCGCCTTTTCTTTGAATTTATGCACGAAGTTTTCCGAAATAAGGTTATAACTGGTGACTTAACGATTGAAGAAAGAGATCTGAATATATTTTTTGATGGAAAGAAAATTCAAAGTGAAATTATAGATAAATGGGTTTACACAACTATTAGAAGTTTAAAATCAGGATATCTCAAAATGATAACTGAATCCGGACTTTATAATTACGAGTCAAAGGAGATAAAACTCCCCATATTCGATTACAAAGTTCAACAACTTTTACTTGAAAATGATCTGGCACCCTACTTGTATGCAATAACCGGAGAAAAATAGTTTGGTGATTTAATTGGATTCTATTGATGAACGATTGAATAGAATTGAAAGTATAATAAAAAAAGATTCCTTTCGAAAGAATAAAGGATTAGGGAATGAAGTAGGCTATTATATATTTGATTACGATCCCCAAAATGAAATAAAAGTACGTGAATATATTGAACATTTGAAAAATAAGGTTAACGATAGTCCTAATTCATCTTTTAAAATACTTGAATTTGATTTATACAATATTATTATCGAAATTCTCAGTGAAAAGGGATACTTAGATAAAATATTTGAATTTGAGAAGGAGAAAGGTAGGGAGTTTACTAAAAAAGCTATTAATAATTTATTGAAGTTGAGTAGTGAATCTAACTTAATTGTAAACTATATCAAAGAAAATACAAGTCTAAACTCTGTGGTTTTCATAACTGGGGTGGGTAAAAGCTATCCTTTACTTAGATCACACAATGTTCTCAATAATTTACACCAAGTTTTAGATGAAGTTCCAGTGGTTATGTTCTTCCCAGGAGCATATTCCGGCAATGATTTAATCCTTTTTGGAACCATTCATGATAATAATTATTATAGGGCTTTCCCTTTAGTTGAATGAGTTTAATAAGCCATTATTAACGTTGAAACAAATTAGATAACAAAGGTAGGGGAGTAAAAATGAATATCAGTCAAATGTTTGAAAAACAAATTGATAGGGATATTAAGGGAGTTATTAAAGTAGGTCAACATGATCAAGAGAATATCTATCAAGAATTAAATGAATACGTGGTTACCAATGAGTTATCTAAACACTTCAGGGAATTCTTTGAGAATTATAGGAAAGGAATTGAAGCACCTACCGATGATATGGGAGTATGGATTTCGGGGTTCTTTGGTAGTGGTAAATCTCATTTTCTAAAAATATTATCCTATATCCTGGAAAATAAAGAAGTTAAAGGCAGAAATGCCATTGATTTTTTCAAAGAAGATAATAAGATTGATGATGCTTTAATAATAGCGGATATGAGCCTGGCAGAGAATGTTTCCACTGATGTTATATTATTCAATATTGATTCAAAGGCTGAATATAGTAACGAACCCATATTAAATGTTTTTTTAAGAGTTTTCAATCAAATGCAAGGTTTTTGTGTAGAAAGTCCTTTTTTAGCAGATCTTGAAAGAAACCTAACCAAGAAAGATCTTTTCATTAAATTTAAAATAAAGTTCAAAGAAGATAATGGGGATGAATGGGAAAATAAACGATCTGAATTCATATTTATTCAAGATGAAGTTATTAAATCCCTGGTTGACATAGAATTCTTTAGTAGTATCGATGCTGCCAAAAACTGGGCTGGCAAAGTAAATGAAGATTATTCTATATCAATTGAAAAATTCGCCACTTTAGTAAAAGAATATTGTGATAGTAAAGGCGATAACCATCATGTGGTCTTTTTAGTAGATGAAATTGGCCAGTACATTGGAGATAACTCCAAATTAATGCTTAACTTACAAACTGTAACTGAAGACTTAGGAGTCATGTGTCAAGGTAAAGCCTGGATCATAGTCACCAGTCAACAGGATATTGATTCTCTAATGAAAGTCCCTGGAAATGACTTTTCCAAAATCCAGGGAAGATTCAAAACCAGATTATCCTTATCATCAGCTAATGTGGATGAAGTAATAAGGAAAAGAATACTTGCTAAAAATCCAACTGCAACTCAAACCTTAGAAGCATTATACGAGGAAAAAGAAGCTATATTAAAGAATTTAATTTCTTTTTCATCAGACACTGCTGAGAAGAAAATGTATAGTAATAGTAAAGACTTTGCAGCAGTATACCCCTTCATACCCTACCAATTTAACTTACTGGGAAATGTTTTAACCTCCATCCGGGAACATGGTGCATCAGGTAAACACCTGGCAGAAGGTGAAAGATCCATGCTAGCCCTATTCCAGGAATCAGCCATATCGTTAATGGATAAAGAATTAGGGATTTTAATGCCATTTAATATCTTTTATAATGCTTTGGATAAATTCATAGATCACACCCACCGTTCTGTGATTGTCAAGGCCATGGACAACCAATTCCTTGATGAATTTGATGTGGAAGTCCTTAAAGTCCTATTTATGATTAAGTATGTTAAGGAGATCAAAGCCAACCAGGAGAATCTAACTACTTTAATGGTCAGTGATATTGATGAGGATCGGGTTCTTTTACGGGAGAAAATTGAAAAATCCCTGAAAAGATTAGTGGGACAAACCTTGGTTCAAAAAAACGGGGACATATATTCATTTTTAACCAATGAAGAACAGGAAATCACCATTGCCATTAAACATGAGCACGTGGATACTGGGGAAACCTTAAATGAAGCTTCAAATGTCATATTTGAAGATATTTTTCCAGATAAAAAATATAGACATAGTACCCGTTACAATTTCCCCTTCAACCAAGTGATAGATGATCAGTACCGGGGAAACAGGCAATCAGCTGATATTGGAGTTAGAATAATAACCTCCTATCATGAATTAAAAGACTCAATTGAAGGATCCCAAACAGTGTTATCAGAGCAATCTCAAAGGGAAAAAACTTCAACCATTCTTAGAGGATTATCCGATAACAATAATGAAGTTATCATCCATCTAACCGATGACATGACTGTTTTAGATGAAATTGAAGAACTACTCCAAATAAATAAATATTTAACCAAACACAGTGCGGAATTATCCCAACGTTCCAAGACCATTCTCATAGCTAAACAACAAGAAGTCTCAGAGAAAAGGGAAAGAATCAAACTATTTTTAGAAGAAGCACTTAAACATGCTGATATCTATGTTAAAGGGGATAAAGTAGATATTAAAGAAAAAAATCCCACAGATAGGATCAATGATGCTTTAAATAAACTGGTTAAAAAGATTTATCATAAATTACATTATATGAAGACTGCTCCGGTCAAGTCAGACATAATCAATATTTTAAGAGATACTTCCCAGGAGAAGTTTGGTAAATCTGATAATGTGGATAATCATTTAGCAATTGATGATCTGGATCGATACATTGAGCAGGAAACCAATGTTCATTCTAAACCATCAATTAAAGCTATTTTAAACAGGTACAATAGGGCACCTTATGGTTTTGTTGATTTAGATATAGAATGGTTAATTGCCACCCTGTTTGCCCAAAAAAGGATTTATCTAGTGAAAAATGCCCAGAACATTTCACTTAAAACTAATAGTGCCGAAGATATCTTGAAGTTTATAACTGAAAGGAAGTTTCAAGATAAGATCCTGATTGATAAAAAACAGGATACAAAACCTCGTCAAATTAAAGATGTTAAAGAGGTTTTAAGAGACTTCTTTGATGTGGTTCATACTACCGATGATGATGAAGCTTTAATGGAACTTTTCCAGGATAAATCCATCATCCGACTTAATCAGATTAAGGATATAAGTCTGGAATATAAAATTGAAGAGAGATATCCTGGGAAACTGGTTATTGAAGAATCAAAGGATCTTCTGCGTGATGTTACTGCCATTAATTCATTGAATCAATTTTTTGATTTTGTTAGTGAACATAGGGAAGACTTTTTAGGTATTGCTGAAGAATTCGAGTCAGTTTTGAATTTCTTTGAAGGTACTCAGAAGGATATTTTTAAAAAGGCCTGTGAAGCCACAGATCTTTACAATAAAAACAAAAATTTCATCAAAGATGCTGAATTGAAGAAAATTGATGGCCAACTTAAGGATATAATTGAGATGCCAAGTCCATTTTCCCATATTCATGAGCTTCCAGAATTATATGATAATTTTGATAATTTACACCAAACAATTTTGGAAAATGAATCAGAACCTATAAAACAAAGCATCGACACGGATTTAAATCATGTTGTAGAAGAACTTGACTCTGAAGAGTTAAAAGAAGAATTTGAAGAAACATTCAAACAAAGATTCCATGAACTTCTAGATAAACTAATTAATTCCCAGGAGATTTCAGTTATTAAGGGAATTCGTGAAGAAAGCAATAATTTGGTTATTGGGTGTTTATCGGAAGTTGATAAATTCCGAGTGGAAACTGGTAATGAAGGAGGGGAAGTTACAAGTCCCACACCTCCTAGACCCCAAAAGAAGAAAAAATATTTGAACATAAAGACTATTTCTCATACTACCAGGGTTTCGATTAAAAATGAAGATGATATTGATTACTTTGTGGAAAATCTGAGAAAGGAACTTAAGAAAGAATTAGAAGATAACGATGAAATTGATTTAAGTATTTAAGGGGAGTCTTCATGGATAAAAAGGCCATCAAAACATTTGCTATTGAATCAAGGAAGAAATTGATCGAAGAAGTGAAGTACCAGGCAAGTTTATTGGGAATAACTGCAAAAGGTATTGCCGAACCTGTGGAAAAAGCAGAGGGAATTGAAGTATACGATATAGGGGCATCCAATCCCAACACCATTTATGACGAGGCCATCAAACAACGTAAAAATTTAGTTAAACGAATAAATGAAAAAGGCTTTGATAATGTTGTAGAAGAAGTGGCATACACCTGGTTTAACCGGATAATAGCCATAAGATTCATGGAAGTTAACGATTATCTCCCCACCAGAGTTAGAGTTCTATCCAGTGAAACAGAAGGAAAAATAGAACCAGATATAGTTACTGAAGCATCACACATAGATTTAGACTTCACCGAAGAAGAAATAGAACAAATCTACCTGCTAAAGAATAATAATAAACTGGATGAGCTATTCAGATTACTATTCATTAAACAGTGCAACAAACTAAACGAAATATTACCTGAATTATTTGAAAAAACCACTGATTATACAGAATTATTATTATCAATCTCATTTACCAATGAAGAAGGTGTTGTTAGACAATTAATCGATAATATCTCTGAGGAAGACTTTAATGACCAAGTTGAGGTTATTGGTTGGTTATATCAATATTATAACACTGAATTAAAGGATGATACTTTTAAACAGCTCAAAAAACGTGTGAAAATTAGTAAAGAGAGAATACCTGCAGTTACACAACTTTTCACTCCAGATTGGATTGTACGATACATGGTTGAAAACTCCTTGGGAAGGTTATGGTTAGAATACCACCCTGATAGTAATCTTAAAGATAACTGGATATACTACCTGGAAGAAGCTGAACAAGAACCAGAAGTACAAATAGAACTAGCAAAAATACGAGAAGAATCCAAAAACCTCAAACCAGAAGACATTAAAGTCATTGACCCTGCTATGGGCAGTGGGCATATACTTATCTACGCCTTTGACGTATTAATGCAGATCTACACCTCAGCTGGATACTCAGATAAAGATGCAGCTGAATCCATACTAAAAAATAACCTCTACGGACTAGACATCGATGATCGAGCATACCAATTGGCCTATTTCGCAGTAATGATGAAAGGGAGATCATTCAACCGAAAAATATTCACCAAAAACGTAGAACCACAGATCTGCGCCATACAAGAAAGCAACAAAATAACTGATGAATTAATTAACTTTGTGGCAGATGGAGATCTAAATATACAAAAAGATCTCCGATATCTAGTCGAAACATTCAAGGATGCCAAAGAATATGGAAGCATAATTGATGTAAACCAATTAAATTTTAATTATATTTTAAATCGTGTTAATGAGATTAAAACTGATTATGGTGCTGATTTAAAAACTATGAAATTAAAAGAGAGTGTTATTAATATTTTATTACCTATTTTAAAGCAATCAGAAATATTTGCTAATAACTACGATATTGTAATTACTAACCCTCCATATATGGGCAAAAATGGTATGGATAAAAATTTAATAGATTATTTGAAGCTTAATTATCCTAAAACCAAATCTGATTTAAGCACTGTTTTTATTGAAAAAACATTGAACATGTGTAAAAATGGGGGATACATGAGCATGATAAATATCCCTGTATGGATGTTTTTATCAAGTTATGAAGATTTACGAGAAATTATAATTAAATTTAAAACTTTTATTAATATGTTACATTTTGGAAGGGGAATCTTTGGGTCTGATTTTGGTACAACTTCATTCATAATTAAAAATCAATATATTAATGGTTACAAAGCCACTTATAGGCAGTTATTTGAAAAAAAAAGTGCTGTAGATTCAATAAAGCAAAAAAAATCCTGGTTTTTTGAAGAACGTGACGATAAATACATAATAAACCAAAATAATTTTTTAAAAATTCCTGGTAACCCCATAGCTTATAGAGCAAATGAAAATTTATTAGATGCATTTGTTAATGGAAAAGAACTTTCTACTTTAGCTGATGCTAAACAGGGTCTTGCAACAGCTGATAATAACAGATTTTTAAGGTTTTGGTATGAACTGGATATATTTAAATGTGGGTTTGATTTTAAAGATCCAATATCTGCGAAAAATAGCCAAATGAAATGGTTCCCATATAACAAAGGAGGAGATTTCAGAAAATGGTATGGAAACCAAGAATACATGGTAAATTGGGAAAATGATGGATTTGAAATAAAAAATATTTATGATAAAAAAGGTAAATTAAGATCTAGACCTCAAAACACACAATTTTATTTTTTGGAATCTTTAAGTTGGTCTAAAGTAACCATTGGCACAATAGCATTTAGATATTACTCATATGGGTTTTTATTTGATGTTGCAGGGTGTTCAATATTTTTAAAACAAAACAAGTATTATTTATTAGGATTTTTAAACTCTAAAGTATGTGAAGAGATTCTGAGTTTTGTTTCTCCAACAGTAAATTATGAAGTTGGACATATATCTGCATTACCTCTTATTCAGTCAGTTGAAGAGGAAGAAAGTATTATAAAAATTGTTAAAGAGAATATTAATATAGCTAAAGAAGATTGGGATTCATTTGAAACTAGTTGGAACTTTAATATTCATCCTCTTCTAACATTTGATAGACACCATATTGAACGTGCATTTAACGAGTGGAAATCATTTAAACAAGACATATTTTCAAAACTAAAGTCTAATGAAATCAATATCAATAAATCCTTTATTGATATTTATAATGTTAACGGGGACATATCTCCAGATGTTGAAGATAAATATGTTACTTTAAATAAAGCTGATCTTTTAAAAGATGTTAAAAACTTTATTTCTTATTCTGTCGGATGCATGTTAGGCCGCTTCTCCCTGGACGAACAAGGCATAATTTACGCGGGTGGTCAATGGGACCCCTTGAAATACACTATTTTTGTTCCTGATGATGATAATATTATCCCTATTTTAGATACTGAGTACTTTGAGGATGATATTGTAGGTCAATTCGTGGAATTTGTTAAGGTCACCTTTGGTGAGGAGACTTTAGAAGAAAACCTGGACTTCATTGCCCAGGCCCTAAAAAATAAAGGAACCACTAGCAGAGAAGTTATTCGGAATTATTTCTTAACTGATTTTTATAAGGATCATGTGAAAACTTATAAAAAAC
Source organism: Methanobacterium subterraneum (assembly GCF_002813695.1). Classification (NCBI taxonomy): domain Archaea; kingdom Methanobacteriati; phylum Methanobacteriota; class Methanobacteria; order Methanobacteriales; family Methanobacteriaceae; genus Methanobacterium; species Methanobacterium subterraneum. Next base: position 733,796 of record NZ_CP017768.1, read on the forward strand.
ATCCTATTTATTGGTTGTTTGATAGTGGTCGTGATAATGGGTTTAAGGCATTAATTTATATGCACCGTTATGAACCAGATTTGGTAGCTCGTATTAGAACTGATTATCTGCATAAAACTCAGAAGGCCCTGGAAACTACCATAGCTCATAATGATAGGATCATTGAAACTTCTACCAGTGCTTCTGAAAAATCTAAAGCAGTTAAGGCTAAGAATAAACTGGTTAAACAATTAGAAGAAACCAAGAAGTATGATGAAGCATTAGCCCATATTGCTAATCAGAAAATAGAAATAGATTTAGATGATGGAGTTAAAGTGAACTACGCTAAATTCCAAGGTGTGGAAGTGAGTAAAGAGGGTAAGAAAATTACTAAGATCGATTTGCTTAAAAAACTTTAAGAACTTATTTAAGGTATTTTTAATATTTATCATTCCTTTTTTAAATTTTATCTGACTTGTTTAATCACCTAGATCTCTATAATTTTTAAGAATTAACCTGTCTAAATTATAACGAATATTACAACTATTAGGATGATTTTGTCCTAAAACTTTAGTACTATTCTCTAGTGCCTGAGCAAATAATGGTATTGCGGCATCTACATCTCCTTTGTCTTGGAGTAACATTGCCATGTTATTAAGATTAATTGATGTTTGGGGGTGATCTGGCCCTAAAAATTTTTGATTAATTTTTAACGCTCGTTTTAATAAGGGTTCGGCAGCATTTAAATTTCCTTTGGCTTGAAGCACCATTGCCAAATTATTAAGGCTATTTGCTGTATCCGTATGTTCTGATCCAAAAATCCTTCTTCGGATATTTAAGGCTTGTCTGTGAAGTGATTCTGCACCATCTAAATCTTTTTTATCTTGAAGTAAATCTGCTAAATTATTTAGGATATTTGCGGTCTCAGAATGTTCTATTCCTAAACATTTCTTTTTTATTTGTAACACCTGCTTGTAAAGGCGTTCAGCGCCGCTTAAATCACCTCTACTATGAAGTACTAACGCCAAGTTATTAATACAAGATGCTGTTTCTGAATTTTCGGGACCGTAAATTTTCTCATGGATTTCTATTGAACGTCTTAGAACCAATTCAGCACCATTCAAATCCCCTTTAGATTGAAGCACTAATGATAAGTTATTAAGAATAGTTCCTATAGATGAATGATCTGGGCCAAAAGCATTTTCATTAATTTCTAGAGCACGTCTAAAGAGAAATTCAGCACCATCAAAATATGCATTTTCAGCAACAAAATCAGCTACTTGAAGATAATAACCACCAATTTCTTCTTCAGTTGTGTTTTTTTCGTGTTTTTCAAGCGCTTTTTTATATTCATCCACCATATTATATTTTGTTTTAATATGGTGCCAGTAATAAAATAATTCAAATTTTTTAGACTTTTTTATCATATTTATGAACATTTCAAGATCAACAATGGATTTTTTAAGTCTTTGCCAAGATTCTGCTTTGTCTAATTGATAAGGAAGTTCATCGATTCTACGATCATCAAGTTCTCTGGATTCAAAATAATCTGCTAATTTAAGACGTGAATTATTTTTTAAGTTATTATTAGGTAGATATAATTCATTTACAGCTTCTAATAATTCTCTATGGTAAAAAAATACTAAATTATCTACATACATTAAATAAGGTCTTAAAAGACGCATTAGTGCTGCTATATTTCCCTTAGGATCAGTTGGATCAATAAGATCTACTAATTCATTTTCTAAAAGTCCCTGTCTACTGACAGCGACCAGTGAACTAAATTCCGGTATTATTTTCGAACCTACTAAATTTCCTTCATCATCTCTAAATCCATCATCATTCTCTAAACGTTTTAATATCCATTTGAATAAAGATTTTACTGTTTCTGGTAATTTTGATATTGTATCTGTAATTTCATTATAGTGGCCTAATGTCCTAAGTTCTTCTAAAGCCATGAGTAAATAAAGAGGATTATTAGAATTTTTTTTGTTCATTAACGCTTTTTTTTGTTTTTGATCAAACATTTTACGGTATCTATTAAGAAATTCATCTATAATTATTTCAGTATCTGAAGATTCAAGTGGTGGAAGATATAATTCCTGAGAAATCTTTTGTTTTCTTAATAATTCTAATGTCGGACCAGACATTGTAGAAATTAAAATATGTACATTATTGGGTAGTTTATCTGGAAGCCATCTCAAATTATCAATATGATTAATCTGATTAATACCATCGATTAAAATAACTATGGGCTTTACATTAGAAGCTTGAAATAAAATTGAATAAAAATTATTCTTCAATTCCCCATAATTCTCAGTGATTTCTCCATCATAACCAATTACTTTATATAATTCATAGCTAAATCTACGCAAAACCTGTTGTGGATCAGTAGATCTAATAGTAGATCCTACAAAAAGAGGAAGGATTAATTCATTAGGATGATTTGTAACATACTCTTCGTAAAATTTCGCCATTATAGATGTTTTACCAATCCCAGGTTCCCCATATATAATTAGATAACCATTAACTTTCTTATTTTCAGTAAAATTTTTAAGTGTATCTATAATGTTTTTTCGGCTCCCTACAACGTAATTTTCAGTTTTTTTATTTAAAAAAGAATCTATAGCTACTTTTTCATCATCAAATTCATTGGAAGATATAATTTCTCCTAATCCAAGTTCTACATTTATACTGCTCATTATATCATTGTAAACTTGGTTTCCAAAAGATTCTAAATCTACAATTCTCTTTAAGTTATTATCCCACTTGCAAGGATAAATAAAATAAGATAAGCTTTTACATTCTACTTCATCCGGTTTAATTAATACTTTTCCTTTGATCTCAGGATTCATAATTTTTTCTTTGAGATATTTAAGCTGTTTTTCACTTTCACTATCTTTAAGTTCTTTATAATCATCATTAAATTCTGCAGGAATTGAATTAGTAATTTTTGCATCTCTTAAATAAAAAAATCTAAAAGTAGGAATATCTAATTTATCTAAAGCACCATAATAAATTTCTGATTCAGTTATAGAAATTTTTTTTTCTGGTGGAATCCAACCATATCTTCCACCGAGCATACACATAAAATAAGGATGACAATTATCTATTTCATCCATACATACGTCATATGCATCTTGGTCACTTGTTATACCCCATCTTAAATCTACATCAATCAAATATATTTTGTACTTAATCAAATCTTCCCTCAATCTTGGAAAAACAAATCTCACTAAATGATCTCTTTCTGCTTGCATATCTTTAAATGTTGAAGAAATGAAAATTTTAACAGTTTTCCATGAATTTTTCATAAAAATCCCCTTTATTGTGCAAGAATAACATTTTAAACCATTATATTTTTTTGCATAAACCCCTGATGTATCTAGCATTAATTGTTTTAACAAATCTTGTTTGTTTAGTGGAGAAATATTTCATAACATCATCATTACATAAAATAAATCAATTATACTTAAACCTTTTTCATCAACTTATAAAAGTACTCATTACCACTTAATATTTATTTTAAAGCTTTAAATATGAACAAATTTATGTTAAAACTAAAGAATTCAAAATATAATGAGTTTAATAATTATTCAAGGAGTTATTTGACTTATATGCATCAAAGAAAAATTTTCATTAATCATTAACTTTTTCCGCAACTTTTCATCAATCTGCTTCAACCTATAATAATGTTGATCAGTCAAATTAGTATTACATGATTTATTAATATTTTGGAAATTAATCGTAAAATCTTACTAAAAATAATGGCTTTGTAGAAACCCTTATTTTTTTTTATTTGAAGTTGAGGTTTTTTGTAGATTTTTTTATAAAAAAAATTTTTAAGTTTTAAGTTTCGTTTTTCCTGTTTTCACTTGAAATTACAGCTACATATTTTTAAAACAGGTTGTTAAAGTATTTATAATGAGAAAGGGGAATAATATTATTATGATTAGCGAAATCTATTATTCCCCTGTTTATAGTGGAGTTTCAAAGCAGTTAAATCTTTTGGATTTTAGTTTTAAAAATTCTAATATTCAATGTTTAAAAAGTGTTTTAAACAAGAATAGTGAATTAAAAGAAAATAAACTGGTGAAATTCATCGAAAGAACGTATTATTATGTTAAAATAGCGATAAATAAGTATTCTAATGCTTTTTCAAATCATTTATATTCACAACATGCTTTATTCACAATATTGGCCATGAAAATTTACACAAAATCAACATATCGTGAAATAATTGATTTTATTGATGTTTCAGACATAATTAAGAAATATTTGAGAATAAAAAAGGTTCCACACTTTACAACGATCCAAAAATTTTTTAAAAGACTCCCTTCAAAACAAATTAGAGAAATTAACCATTTAATATTATCATTAAACGATATTAGAGCAGATATAATAGCATTAGACGGCTCTGGTTTTACTAATGATTATGCAGACAAGTATTATGCAAAAATACGGCAAAAAGAAAGAAAAAGCTACATAAAAAACCACTTAACAATAGACGTAAAAACACGCCTTATTTTATATTATCAAACATCACGTGGACCAAAATACGACACACAATTTGCAAAACCCGCATTAAGACAAATCAAAAAGTATAAACCACATTACATAGTAGCAGACAAAGCATATGACACAGAACCAATAAGAAAATGCATAAATGAAGAACTCAAAGCATTTGACCAAATACCCCTCAAAAAAAGAGCAAAAAAAGGACAATACAGACTAAAAAGCCCAACAATATTCCGACACAAAATATACATAAACAGAAACAATATAGAAAGCATATTTTCAGTAATAAAAAGAAAATTCGATGGTACAAACCACAGCAGAAGCACACAACTATCAAACAAAGAAACCAAACTCAAAAACACAGTATACAACATCTACAGATCAACACAAATCAACTAAAAAAAAGGGTTTCTACAAAGCCAAAATAATTAAATAATCCTATTAAACATACTCTATGATAATAAATAGAATTTAACCATTTTCATACATATAGAACTATAATTTAATAGATAATCATAAAATGTGTTGAATTAAAGATTCAAATGGTGCACTCATGAATTTAAAATACATTCAACAAAAACTCAATGAAATGTTCACTGATGATTCCAGACAACTTGTTTTTTGGTACGATGACAAGGCCGAGTTTGGCGAAGAAATCAATAATTTACAACTTGATAATGCCCAAGTTTACCATTTAAAACAAGATAACTGGTTACGCGCTAAATATTTACTGGAAATTGAAGACACTACCCACAACTACTTGATCTATGCACCATTCCCCCAACCAGAAGACAAAGATAACTACCTAGCAGATATGGCCTATTTTGCTACACCATTTAGTGCTGATAAAATCTCACTCATCACTCAGGAGTTAAATATTCCAGATAAGTATAAATCTGTTTTAAAGAAATATCCTAAATTTTGGAATGCTAATAGTCGAGTTAATAGCTTTAAAGATTTGAATATTGAAAAATATTCAGAAAGAAAGATTAAAGTTGCTATTTTATGTGTTTTAGCCAGAGTAAAAATCGTTAGTTTTGATGAACTCCTAAGAAAAGTGCTCATGGAAGATAATTTAGATAAAAATAAATATTTAATTGAATTTGAGAAGATGGGTATTTTAGATGATTTCTGGGAACTTTCTCGTGAAAAATACGGTTTTGAAGATAAAAATCCAACAATTGAGAAGTTTTTAATTTCCTTAATAATTACTTACACATCTACCCAGTTTAAAGGAAACATACCTAAAGCCTGGGAAAAACTTTTATCACCTAAAAAGAATAACATTTCTGTTTTTATAAATAATTTAATGAGTAACACTAATTATAAAGACCAGTACAATACTGTTTCCAGTTTAATAGCTAAAAAAATGAATTTAGAGAGTCATCTGAAAAGAATCAATGTGGAGAACTATTTTGATTGTGATAGCTTTGAAATATTTGATGAAAATATCACTCTTCACCTGACTGATTTACTGGTAAGTAACCAGGAAGAACTTCCCATACTTTATGATCTATTACCTGAAAGACAAAAAACTCACTTTTATAAAAAATATGCTAATCATTATGAAGTTATAAAATGGGCTAATTTTCTAATCAAACAGGTAAATGAGTTTTCGGGTGAACCCTACCTGGATAAAATTGACGATATCATAACTAAATATTGTGATGAATGGTCCTTTATCGAAAGATCATACCGTAAATTCTATTATTCCTATGATAAAATCCATGATACTAACAGATTCCACAAACTACGGCAATTAATTGAAAATATGTATACCAATACATATCTTACGAAAGTAGCCATGTTATGGTCTGATAAACTGGAAGAAATTGGTTCTATTAAGGATTTACCCATAGATAAGCAGTATAATTTCTATAAAAGTAACGTTTCTCGTGCAGTGAAAAAACAAAAAACTGCGGTTATTATTTCTGATGGATTTAGATATGGATGTGCATCTGAATTAAAAGATGAATTAAACTTAGATCCAATGAGAAAATCAACAATAAAACCTATGATCTCATCCATCCCTTCAAAGACAGATTTAGGAATGGCCTGTTTACTTCCCCATGACAAGATAGAATTTAATACTAAGTATAATGTCTTAGTGGATGGTAAACCGTGTGCAAGCACACCGGATAGACAAAAAATCTTAGAAAAATATCATCAGGACTCATTGGCCTTGACATATGACGAAATAATGTCTTTAAATCAGGAAAATCTTAGGAAAAAACTGAAAAATAAAACTCTTATCTATATTTATCACAATCAAATTGATGCTAGAGGAGATAAACCTGCCACTGAAAATGAAGTGTTTACAGCTTGCGAAGAGGCTATTTGGGAGATAAACAGATTAATTACCAAATTAACCAACGAAGCATTTTTTGCCAATTATTTCATTACTGCTGATCACGGTTTCATTTATAAAAGGGACAAGTTAAATGAAAGTGATAAAGTTGATCTAACCTCTAAAAGTGTTGTTGAAAAAAATAAAAGATATCTATTATCCAAAGAAGAATTAAATATCGAAGGAACCATCAATTGTACTTTAGATTATTTAGATATGGACGAACTTTATGTTACCGTTCCTAGAGGTGTTGATGTATTCAAAGTTCAGGGTGCAGGTCAAAATTATGTTCATGGAGGGGCATCCCTGCAGGAAATGATTGTCCCTATGATACATGTTAAATCTAAAATGGGTAGTAAAAATCAGGAATTTGTTGAATTAAACCCTATTTTACTTAATAATAGGATTACTAACTTAAGCACAATTTTAACTTTTGCTCAAAAAGAAAATATTTCAAGTCGTATCCTGCCTTTAGAAGCTAAACTTTACTTTGAAGATGAAGATGGCGAGAAAATATCCAACGAAGTGATTATTTATGCCAATAAGAAAGTAGATTCAGCTAAAGATAGGGAATTTAAAGAGAAATTTACTTTAAGGAATAGAACCTACTCTAAAAGCAGTAAATATTATCTGGTAATGAAAAATTTGGAGAATGATGTTGAAATCAATCGCTGGGAATTTATTATAGACATTGCAATTTTAGATGACTTTGAATTTTAAAATTTGATCTACTTGGAGGGGTATGATGGATGATTCTAATCAAATGGAAAATTTTCATGATGATCTAAGTGAAGATTTGAATACCAAATTAAATGATAACTTTGCAGGAAGAATTGTTCGAAAGGATTTAACTAAAAAGATTAAAGAAGGGGCCAATGTCCCAGTATACGTTCTGGAATACCTTTTAGGTAAATATTGTGCCACCACCGAAGAGTCACTCATCCACCAAGGAGTGGAAAATGTTAAAAAAATACTCGCAGAGAATTATGTAAGGCCTGATGAAGCTCAAAAAATTTTATCAAAACTAAGGGAATCTGGTAGTTACACTGTAATTGACACTGTTACAGTGAGGTTAAATTATAAACTTGACCGATATGAAGCTGATTTCTCGAATCTTGGTTTATCAGGTGTACCCATAGCTAAAGAATACCCATCCAAATACGAAAGATTATTAGGTGGGAATATTTGGTGTATGATTAATTTCGAATACTTCTTTGATGAAGCTGATCAAAGAAGGAATCCATTTATTATAAAAAAATTATCTCCTATTCAAATGCCTAATCTTGATTTAGAAGAAATAATTGTTGGTAGGGATAACTTCACCAAAGAACAATGGATTGATGTGCTTCTAAGATCCTGTGGTATGGAACCAACACAATTTGATGAAAGGGTTAAATGGTTACTCTTAGCCAGACTCATCCCTCTAGTTGAAAATAACTTTAATCTATGTGAATTAGGCCCTCGTGGAACTGGTAAATCACATGTTTACCGGGAAATATCACCTAACAGCATATTAGTTTCTGGTGGGCAGACAACTGTGGCTAATTTGTTTTACAACATGTCCACCAAGTTAATTGGTTTAGTGGGTATGTGGGATTGTGTGGCCTTTGATGAAGTTGCTGGGATCCATTTTAAAGATAAAGATGGAGTTCCTATAATGAAGGATTATATGGCTTCTGGTTCATTTTCTAGAGGTAAAGATGAAAAGAATGCATCCGCTTCCATGGTTTTTGTGGGAAACATTAACCAAAGTGTAGATGTTTTACTTAAAACTTCAAGCCTTTTTGATCCTTTCCCTGAGGATATGGGTAAAGATACTGCATTTTTTGATCGTATGCATTGTTATGTTCCTGGTTGGGAGATACCTAAATATCGTCCAGAGTTTTTCACTAATGATTATGGTTTTATTACCGATTATTTATCTGAATTCATGCGGGAAATGCGTAAAAGATCCTATGCTGATGCATTAGATGATTACTTTAAATTAGGGAATAATTTAAACCAGCGAGATGTTGTGGCGGTTCGAAAAATGGTCTCAGGATTAATTAAACTAGTTTATCCCAATGGAGTATATGATAAAGAGGATATTCGAGAGATACTAGTTTTTGCTTTGGAAAGCCGGAGAAGGGTTAAAGAGCAACTGAAAAAGATTGGTGGTATGGAATTTTATGATGTCAACTTCTCATACATTGATAATGAAACATTACAAGAAGACTTTGTTTCAGTTCCAGAGCAAAGTGGGGGTAAATTAATCCCAGAGGGCATTCATAAACCCGGACATCTTTACACTGTTGGTCAAGCCGATAAGGGAATGATTGGAGTCTTTAAAATTGAAACTGAGATGATGAATGGTACTGGAAAGTTCAACTGCACTGGCATTGGCTCTAAAAAAGAAGTCAAAGAAGCAATCAACACTGCTTACAGTTACTTGAAGTCCAATAGTTCAAATGTTAGTGGAACCATTAGCACTAAGAATAAAGATTATTTAATGCAGGTCCAAGATTTAAATGGTGTGGGGATGACCAAGTATTTAGCTTTAGCCTCATTTGTAGCATTATGTTCAGCAGCATTAAATAAACCAGTCTTAGCAAGCACAGCTATACTAGGTAGTATCAGTATTGGTGGAACAATCCTAAAAATTGAAGAACTAGCTAATATATTGCAGGTCTGTTTAGATAGTGGAGCTAAAAAAGTTTTAATTCCTATTAGTTCTAGTGCTGATTTAACTAATGTTCCCCCAGAATTGATAGGTAATTTTAGTTTGATTTTCTATCAGTCAGCTGAAGATGCTGTTTTTAAGGCGTTGGGTGTTGAATAATTGAATATTATAATTAATTTAATGGGGTGGGGGATATGTCAACAGAACAAGATTTGCATCAATTATTAAATAATGCAGATAAAGAATTTATTTCAATAAAAAATAGGAAAAAATCAAGGCCACTATATGAAAAAGCACTTGATTTAGCCATAAAACTAAGTAAAAAAATAGAAATAAATTATATAAAAGCTAAAATTGCGTTAATTGACGAGGACCCCCAAAAGGCCCTAAAATACCTGGATAATATTAAAAATAAAAGATTTGACTTATTTTTAAATGTTATGAATTATAAGGGTGTTGCTCTTGATAGCTTAGAAAAATATAATCAAGCTATAGAATGTTATGAAGTTGTTCTTAAAAATGACCCTGAATTTGCATTAGCATGGAATAATAAAGGAATAGCATATGATAGTTTGGGAAATCATGGAGAAAATCCTATTTGCCATAAAAAAGCCATTGAATGTTTTAATAAAGTTATAAAATTAAATAAATCTATTACTGATTTAACTGCTTCTGCCTGGAATAATAAAGGAATAGCATTCGATCATCTAAGAAACTATGAGAAGGCTATTTACTGCTATAATAAATCTCTTGAACACAATCCTAATTACCATAAGGCTTGGAATTATAAAGGCATAGCATTTTGTAGTTTAGGAAAGCACAATGAGGCTATCCGATGCTATAATGAAGGATTAAAAATTGATTCTACTTACCAATGGTTTAAGATAAATAAAGGTCGCGCATTCCATCTAAAAGGTGAATATTCAAAGGCAGTGCAGTGTTTTGATGAGGTACTTGAAAGTGAACCTGATAATGAAGATGCTAAACTAAATAAAATTTTATCAACGATTTATTTAGGAAGTTTAGATAAAAAAGAGATAGAAGAGTTATACAATCAAATATTGGAAGATTTTGAAATAATTAGTAATAAAAAAATAAGGGATGAAAAAGTTTTAGAATTAGAAGCCCATAAAGCAGTTATACTTAAATTAAAAGACCAATATAAACTAATATTAGACAAAAAAGATGATTGCCAAGAAGTTTTAGATAATTACCTAAGTCCAAGGGATAATCCTATGGATGACAATTTTTTAATGGTTTTAAGAAGATGGAATTCTTGGACACCTGCAATAATTACTGATACTGAATCTAATATGGGTGGCGGTTATTTCTTATTTTGGGAAGGTAAAGGCATTGTAATTGATCCGGGATTTGATTTTCTGTATAATTTCCTTCATAAAGAAAAATTAAGGATTTATGATGTTAATGCTGTAATTATTACTCATGCACATATAGATCACTGTGTTGATTTTGAAGCACTCCTTACACTCATATATGAATATAATGATTCTTTAGAACATAAAAAGAAGTTCATGGATACAATTGATGATAAAATAGATCATGAAATTGAAGAGCTTGAAATTGAAGAATTTAATAAAGATTTAGATGGGAAAAAAAAGAAAATAGATGTTTTTTTAAATCTGGGGGCCATGAAAAAATTTTTAGGCTGGATACCTGTTGATGAAAAAGATAAAAACGCTAAGATTAAGAGAATATATCCACTTGAACCTGGCATTACACACGATTTAGAGGATTATAATCTCAAATTAAAGATTAAAAAGGCAATACATAACGATATTTTAACGAAAACATACTCAACAGGATTGCTAGTTGAATTATATGGTAAAGCTGGATATGATAAGAAAAACCCTTTTAAAATCGGATTCACAAGTGATACTAGACATGCTGATGAAATTGTAGCTCAATACAAAAATGTGGATGTTCTTGTTCCCCATTTAGGTTCAATCGATGAAAACGACTTTAATCCATTGTCCAAAAAAAGAGATCAAAATCACTTGAAACTTAAAGGTGTTATATCTGCCATATCTAAATCACAAGCAAAATTAGCTGTAATTTCCGAGTTTGGCGAAGAATTAGGTGAATCCAGAATTGATTTAGTTGATGCTCTCAACGGAGCATTTGAAATTACTAGGTGTTTAACAGGGGATATAGGTCTCAAAGTTAAAATTCCAGAATTATCAATTAAATGCCAGGGATGTAATATATTTGTGAACAGAAATAGAATCATTGAAGGAATAGACCATAGTTCTGAAGATAAAGGTGTTGTATACTATTGCCCGGATTGTAATCAAACATAAAAACATTTTTTTCAACAGTTATTGAGCTATTGAAATTCACAAATAAGAGATTAAAATAATAATAACTAAAGTTAAATATAATTATTGGGGGATTACAAATGGCACAAATAACTAAATGTCTAAACGAATGGAATGCCACAGTGGAAGCATTAGGGCAAGGAAAACAAACAATCCTTATTAGAAACTATAACACTACTTTACCTAATTTTATTCTTTATCCAACTGTTAGTTATGCCCTTAAAGATAACTACTTAGAAAGTTTCCAACCGAAATACAGGGATTTTGTGGAAGAAAACGCCCTTCCTCTAAAAGAAAACAGTAAATTCCTGGTCAAATACTTTGCAAAAGTTGAAAAAGTCATTGAAAAACCTGTTTCTCGTGTAGGATCTTTAAAAAACTATTATATCTGGACCAGTGAACATGTTAAGTCATATATGAATACTCCAAAGGCAAAGGTCTGGATTTTGAGAGTTTATGAACTTAAAGAACCTGTTATGGCTGAGCGTACTAGGGGTATGAGGTATGCTAATTTATTAGAGCCTGTGTCGCTAGAAGGAATTAAACCTGTTCTAACTGACTCTGAATTTATAAAGATTATGAACAAAATTGAATGAGGGTGTTATTTTTGACTGTTTGGTTGGTACGTGCAGGTAAATTTGGTGAAAGAGAAGATATTGCCTTAAATAATAATTTAGCAGCTATTGGGTGGGTAGAAATGCCCGATATGTCCAATATAAAATCTAGGGATGAACTTAGAGATTTATATCAAAAAACATATCCCGATAAAAAGAAAAATGCTGCATCAAACCAAATTGGGCAAATATGGGCCTTAATTAGTCGCATTAAACCCGGTGATCTTGTAGTAATGCCTTCCAAAGCCAAAGCATCCATCTCTATTGGGGAAGCTACCGGCCCTTACAAATACCGTACTGATCTTCCTGAAAATTCCAGACATACCATTCCCGTAAACTGGATAAAAACAGATATACCTAGAACCGCCTTTGATCAAGATCTACTCTATTCATTAGGTGCTTTTATGACAGTTTGCCAAATAAAACGTAACAATGCCGAAGTACGCATTAAAAAAATTATGCAAGGAAAGACTCCTGGAGGAAATGGTAATGGTGGAGGACAAGAGCCAGATGAGTTTGATATTGAACAAGCTGCCCGAGACCAAATTACCAACCATGTTAAAATCCATTTTAAAGGTCATGAACTGTCGAGATTGGTTGAGGCAGTTTTACAAGCTCAGGGTTATGTGACTGAAAATGCCAAACCAGGACCAGATGGTGGTGTTGATATACTTGCAGGTACAGGTCCCATGGGGTTTGGCGAACCTAAAATGTGTGTTCAGGTTAAATCTTCAGAGTCCCCTGTTGATGTAACTGTTCTTAGAGGTCTTAAAGGATCTATGACTAACTTTGGTGCTCAACAAGGGTTATTAGTTTCATGGGGAGGCTTCACCAGAGCAGTTTTAGAAGAAGCCCGGAAAAGTTTCTTCAATGTCAGACTATGGGATTCAGATGATCTCATTAAATCCATACTCAAAAATTATGATGATTTATCAGATTCCTTCCAAGCGGAATTACCCTTAAAACGTATTTGGGCATTAGTAGTTGAGGAAGAATAATTAGGTTACTAAATATTCATTAACACCGAAATGGAGATTTCTATGAATAATAAAGATTTCGCCAGACTTTTAATGGAAGAAGTTGTAGATAGTAATCCACCTGATTCAAGAGGATTTATAAGTGAAAATGGAATTGATGATTCCAATCTTAATGATGCAGATGAAATATGGAAAGCCTTTGTAAGATATAATATTGATGCATACGGCGTGAGATCTGGCACAGTATGGAAATATTGGAATCTAACATCTGATGAAGCTATTCTCAAACAAAGGACAAAATTAATAGAAAAAATTCAAAAACTTCAAGGCCTTAAATGCTATTCTAATTTTACATTTCACTGCCCAGTAACCTATGCTAGTGGAGAATTTTTTAATGGTGATAAATGTTATTTGAAAGGTTCTTTGGAATCTTGTCCAGTTATTGAGCTTATCAAGGAACTTAAATGGCACAGAGCACATTATAGAGTTGCAAAAATATTAGTTGAAGATGCCAAACGCTTACTAATTGAAGATGAATTTGGTACTAAGAATCAAAACCTAAATGATATTCTCCATGGAATATTTCAAAAATATCCGAATAATGAACAAGGAAGGACTCTAGCAACTAAAGAATTGCTATCAAAATTTGATGATATTAAAGGATACGGAAATCCGCCTAAAGTTATAACCTGGTTTTTCTCTGAAATGAGTAGCCCTGTCCATCAGGTTAATCATTGGCCTAATCTAGATCACCGGCAACTTTCACCAGTTGACACTCATGTGCAACGTTTAATGGTTCGTTTTGGTTTCATTGATAGTAAAGATGCTTCGAATAAGAATATAGAAATTGAATTATCAAAACTTTACCCGGATGAACCTAGAAAGCTTGACCATGGATTGTATAGGTTAGGTGCAGATTTAGAAGAAGGAATATGTGCAAAAACTCCTAATTGTGAACTTTGCAAGGAAAAACATCCTAAATTATTTGAAAATTGTCAGGCTAGGCAAATATGAATTAAAATTTCTTTAATAAATTTTTCAATCTTCTCTTCTTCTTTTGAATCCATCGAACCTGGTGTTAGAGGAAATGCACCAACAGAAGGAACAATATATGATTGATTTTTCTTGAAAATTTTACATTCATGTCCTGGATACAGAACATAGGCTCCTAATGTGTTTTTAATAGCGTCTTTGTAAGTATGCATTTTATAAATATCAGCATATTTGTATATACGCTTTTCTTGCTCTTCCTTATCACGTATATCCACATCAGTATCTTCTATTACAATATCAGAACGATACTTAGCATCAAAATGAATAAACTTAATTCCATCATCTGTTTCGATGTGCAAAGTGTAATCTGGTTGCAAACCTAAAGAATAAGATGAATAATCACCCTTACTTTTCTGAAATTTTCTATTATAAAGTAATTTAACAAATACTACTTCTCCTTTAACATCAATTTCAAAGGTTTGTACAGAATTAACTCCCCTCTTAAATTCAATTTTCCAGTCTTTATCCTCTTCTATGTCAAATATATTATCGTATTCAGGATCTTTTAATGCTAAGCTACTTAAAATTTTAAAGAGTTTAATATAACACCAGTACTCATAAAGTTCATATAAACGGCGTTGGTATCCTTCTATTAATTCATAAATTTCATCTAAATGATGATAGAATGATGATTCGAGCACTGTAAAGTATCTTAAAATATCCCTGTATCCTTCCCTTTTTTGCAGTACCTGTGAATTTGAAGGGAAATATTCAAGTTCCCCCACATCATCCAACCAGTTATCAAGAAGATAATCACGTATAATTTCTTGATATTCCCTTGTTTTATCAAGGGGGTATCCTCTAATGTCATTTTCATCCATATAGGCGACCATCTTATCAATTAGATTTTCCAATATTTCCAGAAAATACTTAACAAAACGATTTTCAGGAGTATCTAATACATCATAGTAACTAGTCTGGCTA
Source organism: Methanobacterium subterraneum (assembly GCF_002813695.1). Lineage (NCBI taxonomy): Archaea > Methanobacteriati > Methanobacteriota > Methanobacteria > Methanobacteriales > Methanobacteriaceae > Methanobacterium > Methanobacterium subterraneum. The sequence goes on from NZ_CP017768.1 coordinate 749,203, forward strand.
ATTTTATATGGCAAATAATTATTCATGACTTCTGGCCAATTATCAGGAGTTTTATCAGTTTTAAATAAATTTGCCGAATCTGAAACCATGTTTAAAATATCGTTTCCACCTATAGTCTGTGCTAAAGATAGGGGAACAGTTTCTCGGGATCTGGCAAGAACCATATTAGGGTCTCGTCTTATATGTTCATATGATGTGAGAAGGTTTTCAGGCCTAAACAGATATTCTAGAAATAGAAAATCTTCGTATAAGGTTGTTCTTAATCGTTCTGCGATTCTGTATGGATCGAAAAATGGTAAAGAAGAATTAAATAGTATACCTGCAGCTGCTTCACAGATATCAGCAATCATAGCGGGGTAATGAGGTTCATATCCAATTTTTTTAGAACGTATCTCAAAGGGAACACTTTGAGATTCAAGCCCATCTAATTCAATATCAAAAAATGATTTACCAACATAACTTCCAGTGTTTAAGGTTCCCCCGTAAAAACCTTTTTCATGAATAAATTGATCAAAGATTAAATTTTTAATTTCATTTGATTCATTATTTTTAAAAAGCGAAGGAAAAATAAGGTTCTCATAGGAAATTTCAGGTTCAAAAAATAGCTTATATTTAGTTTCTTCCAGTAAAATTATATTTGCGGATTCATTAGACGGATTTACTTTATATTGAATAGCAGTTTTGTTATTATCATCCTTGGCTTCAGGAATGTTTTTAAGAGTAACATTTTGAGTATTATGGATTAAAACACAATCGGATGGGATCATGGTTTTGTAAATAGGTTTCAAAGTCAAGGTACCCATAACCATACCTTCTTCTGATTTAAAACAAATTTTTATTTCTTGTTCTGTCATTTTAACCAGTAAACGCTACATATCGTTTTTCAGATAATCTTTTCAGCATTTTATCAAGCTTTTGAGCTGAACAGGGGAAAATGATTTCATCAGATTCATTGCAAAGTTCCCTTAAATTTTTAAGAACAGAGTCTAATTCCCGCTGAGAACCATGGAGCTTTGGCAACATCTTTTGTAGTATTTGTGTGTCAAAGTAACGTTCCCAATTTTCCCAAACATCAGGTTGGCCTTCATATTTCCAGGAGACTACCATGAAACGTATGATCTCATTTATGGTACGGAAACCAAAATCAAAATCTGCTTCTTTTAAAACTTCCTGGAATTCATTGATTCTTGAAGCTAGTAAATCCCAGATTAGTAGATCATTCTGAGTTCGTACATGATTTATTATATTTTTAAGATTGTTGATGTTTTGATCACGTAATTTAACGTCTGATAATGGATTTAAAAGATAATCCATATCTCCTTTAACGTTATACTTTGGAGAATTTGACATATAATCTGCAGCTGGTTGCGTGAGGAATTCTAAAGTGTTTGCCCGATCAAGTACTTTAGGACTGAACATATAGGTTGTTTCATCCACATTAACCGTTCCAATCACGAATAGGTTAGACGGAAGTTTGATTTTTGTAGGTGGGGTTGTTAAATTCTCATTGGAATGTAATTCTATGTCTTCATCACTTTCCATGGCTGATAAAAAATCCGAAAAATATCTTTCAACATGTGAAAGGTTCATTTCATCTAAAATCAAAAAGTATGGTTCATCCCCATCTTTTTTTGCTGATAAAATAAGATTTAGAGCACGAGTATCATTGTATTTTCCGGTGATAACATTATAAAATCCAATAATATGACGATTTTCTGTCCAGTTAGCTCCAACCGGGACGATTTCATATTTAACTTTATCATTAAACCCACTAACTTCTATAATTCCTTTTTCAATCAAGTCTGGAAGTAAATCTCTTACTTGATCATTAGGATAGGTACCTACACTATTCATGATAGTAGATAAATATTTGTTAGCTTCTTTTTTAGTGAGGTATTTTTCAGCCAATTCCTCATTAATAACTAAAGGAGTATCATTTTCATCTCTAAGATATTGAGCAAAAAGCTGCGCTACCTTCGTTTTCCCAGTTCCAGAATTACCAGTTAAAATAACGAATGGTTTCACTTTCAATGAAAGAAGAAAATTCTCGACTAGTTTATAATCGAAAAAGTACCCCTGTTCTGCTAAATCTTCAAAAAATGTTGTTTTCACAGCCGTACCCCCATTCTTATCAGGTTCTAAAAGTAAATACATTCCAAATAATTCTTTAAAGTCTGAAATTATTTCTTGGTTAGATGGTAAGTTGTTTTTATTGTATTCTTTTCCAAAAATAGTTCTATTTCCAAAATCTTCATCAAAAACATCTAAGTTTCTAATTAAACCCGATTTTTTTATTTGATGTCTCACATCTTCTACATGGCTTTGAATGTATTGTTCAAGGTCTTCATCTGAATATTCACCTAATTTATTAATTAACAATTTTTGGGCGTAAGTTTCTCCCTGTTGTAATGAAATGCGAACACTTTCTAAATCTTCATTAAACCAGAAACCGAGGAAATGCTGATCCCACGGACCATTAATATCTTTATTATCCTTGTTTTCAACGTAAATGTAAGGTTTTCTGTACCAGTTGCCATGATATTGATAATAAGCAACAGATTTATACTCATTTTCTGGATTAATTAAATTAATTATGTCATCCAGAGATCGAGAAATGTCAAAAAAAGCTTTACCCACATCATGACCTTGAACTGGCTGGTTTCTAGACTTGGCCACAGGTAAATTATTAAATATAAACTCAAGAGGTGTTCTAATATCCACAGATGGTTGGCCTTTAATATCTATCAAATTCTCAATTTCATCAAAAACTACGGAATATTCAGCATTTTTTTTCAGATATGCGTTTTTGATGCGATTCCATCGGTCTTCGTTTAGTGCAGCTAATGTTTGTCTATAAAATAATTGCTGAGTAAAATTAACATCTTCTGTTATTAGCCATTCAATTTCTCTTAAATGCCAGAAATATTCGAATATACCTGGATTTTCAGGATCTAGGGGACTTATATAATCACTTTTCACGATCCCTATTCCTTTTGATTTTCGAAACCCGGCATTAGCCACTATAATATCGCCTTTTTTTAAGTTGTGAGTGAAATCCCATACCATCCGCGCTGCCGAGCTTGGGTCTGTTTCTGAATTTGAATAAAAGTTGGTCAATGCATTTTTCAATTCATTAATATTGGCAAAGTCTAGGTAACTTTGAGAATCATGAAGCCATCCTATACCAATAAATCCATTATCTCTAAAAAGTGGCCATAATTTGTCTTGTTCTCCTGTTGAAACACTTCCTGGAGTTATTTGCCAAACTTTGGGTAGTTTATGGATGAGCTCATTATACAAATTTAACATTTGATTTAAATCTGCAATTAATAGATCTTCAGTAGGTAAATTGTTTGAATAATAAGTTTTAGAACAAATATTGCCTTTTTCCAAACGTTTATACCTATGGTCTGGACCTAAATCAGATAATTCATCTGTTTCAAAATTTTCTGGAATGCTTAACTTACTTTGTATTTTTAATGCTCTATTCAATAATTGGGTTCCAAGTTCTTCACTTTTAAGGTTATTTAGATTTCCTATGCTCTGATTTAGGGTTAAGTAAACTTTTTCTGTGTTTTCTGAAAAAATATATAGTACATAATATCCTGATTCTAAACCTTTGCTAATATCAGGATTAAATATATCCACATAAGGTGATTCGGCCCAATTACCTGAACCAGGATATCCAATACATTTATAATTATCTATAACTTTAATATTATTTGATAAATTATCTGGAAACTCTTTTTTTATCAGCTTTACCAGTGGGTTATCGACATAATTTTCTTTTCTAGCTGATTGATAATCACTAAAAATTTTTTCCATGAACTCTTTTAACATCACTAATCCCCAATATTTATGAACAATCACATGATAAATAAAGTTAGGGTTTTAATATAAACATATATTGGGGATAACATGGCAAATTTCACAGAAATGCTTGATGAAGTTTATGAAAAAATATCTGTTAATTTTAAAGACGAAATTATTTATTGTCAAGGAAAAAATGGGGTTAAAACACTTGTATTGTTTGATGAACCTGAATTAATTCCAAATAAAATGTCGAGATATAGAATTGGAACTGTTACAATTCTGGTTTTAAAAGATAATATTCCATTTCTATCAGTCGAAGTTATTAGTCAAGGTCCAACACCACCCAAAAGTATTGCAGGAGTACTTCCTGTAAATATGGTTACTCGTTCGATTGGGGTTAATCGTGAAGGTGCTGAAAATCTAAAATATGACCTAGATGAACTTCAAAATAAGATGTTACTCCTCATTGTTGTTCCTGATCAATCCGAATCTGTTAAAGAAGTTCAATTTGTTGATTTAGACGAAAAATTTAGAGGCGTGCTTGATTTAAGTCAATATTCTAATGTCAGAGATTTTGCGATTGCTCCTCTTAGAAAACTAATTCCTACTTTGGATGATCTCCTGAAAAGGAATTCGATAAATCTGCCAGAAATAAATATAAATAATGATGAAACTGCTGAAAATCCAAATACCGAAGATGTTCTTATAGTAGCGGCTAAAACTGCGCTTCGTGAGTTTTTCGAACATTCAGCATATATTTGCCAACCTAATCGATCATTTCGACCTGTCAATTATTTGGGCTTTTACTCTGAAGGAAAGATAAACCAAAATATTCCTAAAATTTTAGGTCAAGTTGAAGATGTGATGCTAACAAGAGAAGGCATACAAAATACTAATTTGGATAAAAATACTCAAAATAGACTTTTTAAGCTAATTGAAAGCCTTGAAAGAGTTGATGAACGAGGTAGATTAGGATCAAATCACAAAGTACTTTTCCTTTCATCGAAAGACTCTAAAGAGACATTAAAGTTAAATAATGACATTATTAATGATACTACTTCTGTTAAAGGTGATATTATTGCATTTACTCAAAGCCAACGTTATGTTTCATTGTCAAAGTTAAAAAATAACCCAAAAAAGACATCAGATATTGTATAGTATCTTATTATAATTTGCAATTAGGAGAACAAATGACGATAAATATTTTATCATGGAACGTAAACGGTCTTAGAGCACGATATAGCAAAGGACATCTTGACTGGTTACCAGAAGAAACCCCAGATATATTCTGTCTTCAAGAAATTAAGGCCACAGAAGATCAGGTAAAAGAAACTTTAAACGGATTTGAGGATTACTATTCCTTTTATTCATCTTCAACTGTAACTCCTGGTTTTAGTGGAGTTGCTATTTATTCTAAAATTAAACCAAACAAGGTTATTGATAGTTTTGGAGATGGAAAGTACAAAGACGAGGGAAGGATCCTGAAAGCAGAATACGATAATTTCATCCTTTTAAACATTTATTTCCCCAGTGGAGCTGCTGATTCAAATAGAAACAATTCTGAGACCAAACTTCACAATAAATTAATGTTCTATGAAAGGTTTTTAAATCTCACAGAATTTTTAGCATCATCTGATAAGCAAGTATTGATCTGTGGGGATTTCAACATAGCCCATGCATCCATTGATCTGGCCAACCCCCAAAATGCATGTAAAAAACCTGGATTTTTACAAGTTGAAAGAGCTCTCCTGGACCGATTAATTGCCCAGGGTTATACCGATACCTTCCGTGAATACAATAAGGAGCCTCATCATTATACTTGGTGGAGTAACGGGTACAACCTTCGGGAAAATAACATTGGAATGAGATTAGATCACTTCTTCGCCACTGACAATCTCAGATATAACATTAAATCAGCCTACACCCGTCCTGAAATCATTGGATCAGACCATTGTCCCATAGGAGTTGAAATTCAACTCTAATATCTAATGCAAAATAAAATCAAATGTTCCAATATGTCTCCCATAGTACCCAACATCCATGATATTGACGCATTACTAGAATACTTACCCTACTTCCAGGACCAGAATAACCAATCCTATCAGGTAATTAACAAACCACCCCAGTTTCCGTACCTAAGCTATTCAGAAACTGTGGGTAAGTTTCATCATGACCTATATCACCTGAACATGATTATTGATTTTGATTGGACCCAGTGGATTGGAGAGGGGAAAAAATACATTGATAACCGTGAATTACTGGCCACCGCGGATATTACTGTATTGCAGAAGTTATTCACTTCCATCGTAAGGGCTGAAAGATTCAGCGAGGGATTGCTGGGAGATATGATTGATAATGGAATTATCCTGGATCTTCTGGTGAGGTTGAAGGGTATCCGGGGAGAAATTGAAGACCGATTCCACGGTGCTATTATTGGTTTGGCAGTGGGGGATGCTATGGGTGTTCCCCTGGAGTTCACTGATCCAGGGACCTTCCAGCCAGTAAAGGATATGATCGGTGGAGGACCCTTCAATCTGGACCCGGGCATGTGGACTGATGATACCTCCATGGCCCTTTGCCTGGCCGAAAGCCTCATCAAGACCAGGGATTTTGACCCGGTTGATCAGATGCAACGATACCTGTGCTGGTACCAGGAGGGACACCTCTCAGTTACCAATGAATGCTTCGATATTGGTAACACCACCCTCCAGGCATTGATGAAGTTTGCAGAAACTGGGGAACCCTACTCCGGACCGGACCATGAATACTCAGCAGGCAACGGTTCACTGATGCGCCTGGCACCAGTACCACTCTTCTACATGTCCCAACCCTTAAAGGCACTGGAAATGTCAGGTAAATCTTCACGAACCACCCACAACCATCCCCTGGCAGTGGATGCCTGCCGCTACATGGGAGGATTAATCCACGGGGCACTTATGGGTAAATCCAAGGACGAAATCCTCTCATCCCACTACTCCCCGGTACCTGGATACTGGGATGAAAAACCACTCTTAAAGGAGATTAACGAGGTGGCCAGTGGTTCCTTTAAATGTAAAGAACCACCGGAGATACGTGGGCGTGGTTTTGTGGTTAAATCCTTGGAAGCAGCATTGTGGGCATTCCATAAATCAGATACTTTTGAGGAAGGCTGTCTATTAGCGGTGAACCTGGGTGAAGATGCCGACACCACTGGTGCTATTTATAGCCAGTTAGCAGGAGCTTATTATGGGAAAAGTGGAATACCTAAAAAGTGGATAAACAGCCTTAAAAAACTAGATTTGATTGAATTTATAATTGATAGATTGTTTAAGATTTGAGTCCCGGGAATCAATCATAAATAATTAATTTGGATTTTCGAATGATTTTATGAAATTTTATTCATTAAATAATTAATCTCCTTATTTTTCGCATGGAAAGTTCTATAAATCCATTTAATCCCAGGACTGAACCAAAACATTAAGAGATCAGTAATATTTATCTCCAATAAGTATATACCTTGATAACAACAATACTGGATTAGGATAATATCGTATCACATCTTATAGATGTTATGAATCATTGCAGCAATTAAGAGGTATTTAAATGGGGTATCTTTATTGTAATAGAGGTGGGGGTTCCTACGAGCGTCTGGATGGATTGTCACCTGAAACCTTTTTTTATTTGATATTACTTTTATACTCATTTGATCTTGACAATTTTCCGTTTTTAAACATTATTAAACGTAATCAGGAGTGTATACATGGAGGGAAATAAAAACCAAAAAATTCAACAGATTACATGCCCTAAATGTAATTCTGAAAATGAATCTGGACTAAAATTCTGCACTGAATGTGGATCTGAGATAAAACAGACTATCCAGTCTGATCACTCTACCACTTGTCCTAAATGTTATGTAGAGATGGAACCGGGGATCAGGTTCTGCACTGAATGTGGTGCCGAAATAAAAAGGACTAGTGATCAGGTTACTACTTGTCCCCAGTGTTATGCTAATGTAGAGCCGGGATTAACATTTTGCACGGAATGTGGAACTTCACTAGTGGTGAATAAAGTAACCAATCAAGCTATTAATGAAGAACTTGCCAAACGCCGCCCCAAAAGAGCCAATGGAACAACTTCTAAAGATGAAACAATGGATAATATCGTTGAATCCGGGAAAGGATTAATGAAGGGATTGGGCGGATTCCTAAATAAAGCAGCCGAAAGTATTGATAATACCATAGAAAAAAATCGTCAACCCCCAAGTAAAGGAATTCCACCAGAAGCTACGAATCCGGGTTATTTAGTCTGTGATTCTTGTGGAGGCTACTACGAGCTACAACCAGATGAATCAGTGGATGATTTTGATTGTGAATGTGAATGTGGTGGGAATTTAGAACATAAATTAACATTGAATTAGCTGGACTTTGGGGGAAATGAAATGGAACGTAAAAAATTATTATTGCTTAACCCTAGTGAATATGAACATGAATTCGATCGAAAGGCTCTTAAAACCTTAGAAGGCACTCCAGGATTAGAAAAATTAGCAAGACAAATCAATAAACACGGTATTGAAAGAGCAGAAAGATTGAAACAGACTGGTAGTCATTTAAGGGTAAATAAAGAAAACTTTCCCGAAATATATGAATTGTTAGAAGAGGCTTGCCAACTTCTCTTTGTTAAAGATATCCCTGATTTGTACATAATGTGGGATTATAATGTTAATGGATTTACCACTGGTTCGGAAAAACCACTAATCGTTATTCATTCGGGATCATTGGATTTGTTATCCAAAGACGAACTCTTATGGTTAATCGCCCATGAAGTGGGACACATTAAAAGTGGACATATGCTGTATCACATGATGGCCCAAGTAATACCCATTATTGGTGCCATTATTGGTTCAGCAACATTAGGTATTGGATCATTGGTATCTACTGGTTTAGAAATAGCTTTAATCTACTGGTACCGAATGTCAGAGTTTACCGCGGACAGAGCTGGACTTTTAGCTTGTCAAGACATAAATGTGGCTATAAGTACTCTGATGAAAATGAGTGGTGTTCCCAAACATTACTATGATAAAATGAAAACAGAAGACTTCATAGAACAAGCTAAAGAGTTCAAAGGTTTCGATTATGATACTGTTGACAAAGTAGCTAAAGCACTTATCATCATGGACAAAACCCATCCCTGGACAGTAATGAGAGCATCAGAGCTACTTAAATGGCATGGATCTGGAAAGTATGATGAACTAATTGAAAAACATGGCAAAGATAGTATTGAAGAATTAGATTTATGCTGTGTGAAGTGCGGTCATAAATTAAAGGGAAATGAAACATTCTGTGGTGTTTGTGGGCAAAAAGTATGGAAAAGATAACACCACATATCTTTATTTTCAGAATTACAGAATATTTCCAAGCAAACACCAGAACAATGTTTATGTCAGATGATTGTGGTTAATTGCGATGCTGATAAATAAAAATCTTTTTGTATCCAGACTTATTTCCATGGAAATACTTTTTAAGAACATGAAAAGTAATTAAAATAGATTTTGATACCTAACATTAATGTATTATAAATTCATAGAATAAAAGATTAATGTATTTGTTACCATGGCTCTGTCAAAAACTTGGGGGTTAAGAGTCAAAAACCTTTATCTGGTTTAGGATTTCTATTCTGATATTTATTCGCGACATTGCACCTTTTTTAATCTTCATTATTCTTTTAATACTTTTAGGAAAGGTTTTTTGGAATTGGTTTTCCAATTTATTTGAAGTTCGTTCAATATTTTCATCTAAAAGGTACGAAAAGTATGTTTTGAAGTAAGGCATTAACGAATCCATGATAATTGATTGAATAACCTTTGAATAATCTTTTATTTGATTTAATATTTCATCCATTCGAGTTCTAGCTTCTTTAAATGATTTACTGTTAAATAAACTGAATATTTCTAGTTTTTCTTGCCTTATATTCTCTAATTCATCATCAGACAATTCATTATCTCTTATGTATTCTTTTATTTTCTTATTTATGTTTTTAAACACATGAAATAAACACCACTGATGCGTAAACTCTAATCCTTCAATTATGGGTTTATATTTTTCATCTAAATCGCTTGTTATTGCTATTTTCTTTTGATTTCTGGTGGATTCCTCTAAAAACTTTTGTATGTTCGTGGAATTCTCTTTGGAGTATATTTCATCAGCAACGATAATATTCTGTTTACTGTCGAATAAAGCGAAACGGTAATTCCAAAAGCCGTTAAGCTTAATCCACTCCACGTCAAAAATGTAATAACCACTATAAAGATTTTTTACTTCTTTTTTAGGGATTTCATATCCAAGTATCCAGTTTTCAATTGTTTGCCTTGAAACACTGATCCCCGTGTCTTTTTTAATTTTATAAGCAATTTTACGGATTGATCCCAAGAATAAACCAGCTAATTCAACGCATTTTTCTTTGAATTCATTTGAAAAGTTACTATTATCATCTACAATGTCTGATATATCTGTTTTAAACTTTTTACCACATTTTTTACACTTGTACATTTGAATTTCAGCGTTAACAACTCCTTCATCATAAAAATAAAGTTTTCTTTCTTTAACTCCATTTTTAATCACAGATTTACTGAAACACTCCGGACAAAAAGAAACCAGCACCTCAATATGAAAAATATCCTTTTTATACCAAGTATTCAACGAATTAAATACATTATCATCTCTTTCAATCGATTTTAAATGATTTTCCTCATATTTCGATAAATCTTCACAAAAATAGGAAAGTTTATAACTCTGATCAAACAAACTATCAATTGGAGCAAGTATTTTTCTGTTTAGCATAGAAAATACTATGCTCCCCTTATTATAAAAGTTTTTAGTTTTTTATTTCAGGAAATAATGAGTTTAAACAAGGATAACCAAATTGTTTATCAAAACACAAATTTCAAAAACCCCCAAGTTTTTGACAGTGTCGTTACCATTATTATCTTTTTTCTTTATTATTTTTTCCCGTTAGGGATAAGAATATAAAAAAACATTTATCATTAGAATTATTGTTTTAATAAGGAGGGGGTAGTTTGGATTCTGAGAAAGTAAAGGAAATTATCTGTAATGCAGTTAAAACGACGGAACCTACTTGGAGCACTTGGGGAGTGCATTGGAAAGAATTAGATGAAGTTTTTTTATCACGGGCTTATGATCAGCTTGGTTTTGATGATTGGATATTTGTTAATTTTTTAAGGGATAATGATATTCTTTCGATTAAAAAAGTTGGCTCTATTCTGGATAACGGTTGTTTTGAGAGAAAGTATGACCGGGAAATAGCTGGTGGATTAGAAATGCCCTTTTATATCTTTCTTAAAAAGGGGATTTTTGGGAAGGAAGGAAAAGGTTTTTATAATTCTGTTAAGGCTTTTGATGGCCGTAAAGGGGCTGCTTTTTGGAAACTGTTGTGGCAAATGTTAGTTTGTTGTAATTATCTGAAAAAGAATTATAATTCTAGTTTTTCTTACTACTTGAAAGAGAAGTATGCTGAATATGAGAACATAGATAAGGTAACAGATGCGGATTTTCTTCACATCACTCAAAAAGAATGGGATTCATTTAAAGAGAATAAAAAACCGTGGAATGAATTATATGGTGTTGGTTTGAATGTTTTTGATTACATAATGGGGGATGTTTTAGAGCTAGAATTTGTAAAAAATTCATATAAGCTTGATTCAGCTAATCAACGCTTTTTAACTATTACGGGTATTTTTGAGTGTAATTCAAAGGATTTGAATCATGAGGAAGTAGTGAATTTTTTAAGTGGATTGAATTTACCTTATAGTTTAAGGGAGATTAATAGTGGACTATATGCTTACTGTAGTAAGTTAGGCTGTGATAAATATTGTTTTTGCCGCTACCCTCAAAAATGTCATGAATGTAAGGTCCATAAGATTTGTAAACAGGATTTTGATAAGTTTAAAAAGCATGATTGGATTAAAAAGTCGCCTGAAGAGATGACAGAAGAGGAACGGAAAGTATATGAAAGTTCAGTGAGGGATAAATTCACTTGGAAAGAGGGTGATCTAGAATTTGTGGGTTGGGAACCTCTGACCGAAGATGAAAAAAAATTAGTGGAGTCTATTGATAAGGCAGATAGGGAAACTGAAAACAGAAATATTAATGATGATTAATTGATTTTTTAATAAATAGTCAATGCTAAATCTGACTTAAGAAGATAATCGAGCAAAAAATATTGGGATAAGATTAGATCATTTTTTTCCATCATAAAGCTTGAAAAAAGATTAAAATCTACCCTTATCCGTTCGGAGATCTTGGGATCCTACAACTGTGCGATAAGTATTTAAATCAATATTTAGAGGCAAAAATAGTCAGATAAAATAGAAAAACAATCATCCTATTGGACTTTAACTACATCTAGTGGGGAACTCCAAAGGCATAAAAAACGTGTTAAGCATAATAATGACTCATCATTTTTATATAAAATGCATTGTTAGTTCACCTCACCTCTGGCAAAAGCAATAATTTGAGGGGCGTCTTGAGCCGGCCCCACTTGAAATTATACTTATTGGGATTTTTTAGTTTGAGTAATTTAGCGCTTTGCACAAAAAGTAATTGGGGGATACCCCTGGACCACCTGAAGCAAGTAGATGGGATTTTTTAAAGAGTTTGATGGTCCTGAGGGAGTAATTATTCAATAATCTATTTGTTTTTTTCCGTACTGACAGTTGTGGTTAGTTTAACGTGCTCCACACCATTGAGTCTCATTAGTTGTTCAGTCAGGTCCCGGATCTGGTTGGCATCTCCTTTAACCACTATTACTTCCAGGCAGTTTTTATCACTCATGTGGATGTGCATGGTGGCATTTATCTCCTCAAGGAAACTGTGCTGGATATCCATTATGTTTCCCAGCACATCGGTGTAGTGGGGGTCATATATAACTGATACCACACCCATTCGATCACCTTCTATTTCTTTCATCCACTGATACCTTATTATGTAATCTTTAAGAGCGTCTCTGATCCCATTGGATCGAGAATTATATCCCCTGTCTTTTAATACATCGTCAAATTCGTTTAATAGTTTTTTAGGTAATGACATGCTTATTCTCATCATCAACCCACCTCGGATATTTTTTATTATTACTATTATAACTTTTATTAATGTGATAAATATTTCCATTGGTATGCTTAAAGTAGGGGAAACTATTTTCCCAGTTACTGAGATGACAACTAAAAAAAATGGGTTTTTGAAATATTCATGAAAATTAAGCGATTTTATTGTTTTTAATTAAAACATGAACTCCAATTTAAGGTATAATTATTAGATTTATAGTAAATTACTGGGATATTACCGTAAATTTACTATAATTCTTTTAAACCCCATATTTACCATTGGAAATAAGTATTATATACTAAAAAGAGCCATAATAATAAATATAAGAATCTTTATTGGATATTAGGGGTGAAAAAATTAAGGGTTGATTATAAAACTACTATAATAATGTTAATTTTAGCTCTGAGTGTGGTCATGGTATCTGGATGTGCCACTCTAGACTATAAAACCTTTGATAAAGCGGGTCTGTCATTGCAGTATCCTGGAAACTGGACTGAGATCAGTGCTCCAGCCACTGACCAGCAACTGGCAAACCAATCTGGTTTTAATATAATCGGAGTTTTCATTGATGGTAAATCCATTGATAATTACAGTTTCATCATGGAGATTGGTGTGGGCAACATCACCAACAGCAGTCTCACCGCCGCCGCTGACAACCTGAACAACAATTACATAATAAAAGAAGCAAATCAGGCACCATTCGTTAACAGAACAACCCTTAAAAACGGTTACGATACCATAATTTACACCTATAATGCCACTGGAGCATCTTCACACCTTACAGTATTTGCAACCACCTATGTATTCACCAAAGACAATAAAACTGCTTACTACATTATATTCGCAACTCCCAGTAACAATACTGCCGAAAGTCAGAAAGTAATACAGAATATCGTGGACTCCATCACCATAAAGTAAGGGTTTCCCTTACTATTTTTTTATAAAAATGAAAACATGATCACGGGAATATAAATCACGTCCCCTTCACGGGTGATCTTTTTGTGTTTATTGGATATTACTATGCCGTGCTGGGAATTATATTTATTTATTGCCTTTTTTATCTGTCTTTGGTCTTTATGGCCAATTCCTACTTCCACCGGTATGATTTCACCATTTATATCACTTAATAAGAAATCAACACCCTCTTTTTCTGCTGCATAAAATATTCCATGGGGGGTGTTCATGGTTTTTTGGAGTATGAAAAAATATGAAGCCACCATGTTTTCTGCAAGTTCACCTAGAAATTCTCTTCTTTTAGGATTGTATTTGCCCAGTTCGAAATTTATACTGGTCTTTATTGATGGAGATAAAAAATAATACTTCCATGCCTTTCTTACCAGTGTCCTGGCACTTCCAGAATATGGTTTAATATGAAATATTAAATGAGTTTTTTCTAAGATTGAAAGTATGTCTTTAACCAGGGATGAAGAAATTCCTATATCATTGGCTAATTTACCCTCAGATGTTTCACCTGCTCTTTGAATAGCCAAAAACATAAGTATCCTAAAAATCGAGCTCCGGGTATCCGATCTAAATGATCTAATGAGAGATACATCCTTTTCAATCACACGATCCAACATGTCAAAGGTTTTTTCATGAATATCATGATTGTCTAAGGAAATTCCAAAGGGAAATCCTCCACAACACAGATAGTCTTCCCACTCCTTTTCAAGTGGTTGTGGGAGTCTCAACATTCCCCTCATTAGTTCATTTTCTCGTTGGCATGCATCCTCTATATCTCCTGTGAAAATTAACTTTCTAATGCTGGTTGATGTTCCAGGGGGAGGATTAATATCATGTTTTAAAAGCAAGTATTCTGAAAAGTTTAGGGGGAATATTGATTCTTTTTTGGATCTTCGGACCGCATCAACATTTAATTCCAAACTTAATGCTGAAGAACCGGTAAAGATCATGAAAATATTTTTACTCTGATCAAATAAAATTTTACCAGCATTTGACCATTCTTTATCATGTTGTGCTTCGTCTATCAGGATAAAGAGTTCTTCATCCAGGGTTACCGGGGTTTTCCGGTGAACTTCTCCAATAAAAACATCTACGGCATCGATTATTTTACCACCTAAATATTCACTCAGGTGATCAGCGGAAATATACAGGACTTGATCCTGTTTGATACCCTTTTCCTTTGTTAAATATTCATAAATTTGGAATAATAATGTAGTTTTTCCAACACCTCTTAAACCGGGCATGATTAAAAATCTGTTTTCATCCTTGCCTTCTAGAAAATTATCAACATGCGTTTTTAGTTTTGAAAAAGCATATCTATGTTTAAATTTTTTATCATTTCTTTGAATTTGGTCCTGGGTAAATCTGGGACCTTCTCTTAATCTTGCCAGGATGTAATCTAAAAGATCACCGGTGCTTGGTTTCATATTATCACCTTTACTCTATTTTATGAGTAACCACATATAAAAAGTTACTCAACTTTAAGAGTGAATACCTATAAAGAATTGCTCAAGTTTTAGAGTAAATATCCGGAAGGTAAAAATTATAGTTAACGACATAGAAAATTTTATATATGGTGGGTTTTATATTTATTTATATGAATAGAAAGCCAACTATAAATAAGGATTTTACGAGTGTTGAAGAGCTTCAAATTAGAATAAAGAAGTTGGAACAGGATGTAAAAGTTTTAAACAAGTTGTATTTCATAAATGATATTTATCATGATGTTTCTATCACAGAATCTTGTAAAAAACTGGGAATTACAAGAGTTACTGGGCATAATTGGTTAAATCAATGGAATGAAGGTGGATATGATTCTTTAGGCAGAAAATCTGGTAGTGGGGGTCAATCGAAACTTACTCCTGAGCAAAAAAAAGAATTATCTGAAATTATCATTGATAATAAGATTTATAGCTCTAAACAGGTTTTAGAATTAATAAAAGAAAAATTTAATGTTGAATACAGTATTAGACAGGTGGAAAGAATTTTAAGAGATTTAAAATTTGGATATGGTAAACCTTATACGATATATTCAAAAATGCCAGAAGATGCTGAAGAATCACTTAAAAAAAACTTCAAGGAATAAATCTTGAAAATAGCATAATTGGATTTTTAGATCAGACAGCATGCCAAAATATTGGTAATTCAGGCCGTATTTGGTATAAAAAAAGAACTAAAAACATTTTAAAGAAAAATCCAGATAAATTTTCAGTTACAGGAATAGGATTCCAGTCAGCAAACGGCAAATCATTAATAGACTTTCCCAAAGGATCTAAAACATTTGATTTTATCAATTTTCTAGTTAAAATTAGAATTCAAAACTCAAACAACCCATATTGCAAATCTAAATTGAATTCCATTTTAAATAATATTAACATTGATGAAACACATCTAAAAACGCTTTTAGAAGCAGATTTCCATGATAAAACTGAATTTAAACATATTATTGACGATTTTTTCACACCTCAAAAAGATTTAAATATCGAACAAATCAAGAAAAAAATGAGGATTATCTTAGAAAATGAAAATAAAAAGAATCAAAGAATAATTGACAAATTACAAAGGGAAAATATTGTTAAAAATTTAGAAAACTCTGAAATTATAAGTCAATTAAAAAAAGAAACAAAAATTGTAATAATTTTAGACAATTATCCAGTTCATAAAGCACAATTAGCTAAAAAAGCTTGTGAAATCCTTAATATCCAATTAATACTTTTACCCCCATATTCTCCAAAACTAAATCCTATAGAACAAGTTTGGAGAATAATAAAACGTGAACTGTCTAAAATCTATATAAAAGATGAAACATTCTTAATTCAAAAATTTAAATCTTACTACAATGAAATAGTCGGAAATGAAACATTATACGAAGGATGGATAAAAAAAATTATAAAAACAAATTGTTAAATTTTTAATGTTGTAGACTATAATCAATATTTTTCAGTTCTAAAAATAGATTATCACAAAATAATTACCAAAAAAAGGATTTAAGAAAATTAAAAAAAATAATATTTTTCCCTCTAAATTCACAGGGAAAGTTTAGATATTCTATCCATGGCTTTTTTGGTATTTTCCAGGGTGTTGAAGGCAGTTAACCGGAGGTAACCCTCACCACTAGGGCCAAAACCAACACCAGGGGTTCCCACTATATGTGCTTCATTCAGGAGGAAATCAAAGAATTGCCAGGAATCCATACCCTCAGGGGTTTTTATCCAGATGTATGGTGAGTTAACCCCTCCATATATACTTAAACCAAAATCTTTCAGGCTTTTCCTTATTATGGAAGCATTCTTCATGTAATAATCAACGGATTCTCTGATCTCTTCCTGTCCTTTGGGGGAGTAAACTGCACTGGCTGCCACCTGTATAGGATAGGAAACACCATTGAACTTGCTGGTCTGTCGGCGGTACCAGAGATTGTTTATTGAATGAGGGTTTCCTTCACTATCATAACCCATTAATTCTTGGGGAACCACAGTATAGGCACAGCGAGTACCAGTGAAACCAGCATTTTTTGAGAAACTACGGAATTCAATGGCCACTTCACGTGCACCTTCAATCTCATAGATACTGCGAGGGATGTCATCTTCCTGTATGTAAGCTTCGTAAGCAGCATCAAATAGAATAATAGAATTATTCTCCCGGGCATATTCCACCCACTTTGCCAGTTGTTCTTTGGTAAGGACAGTGCCAGTGGGATTGTTGGGGTAACACAGGTAAATTAGATCCACCGGTATTTTAGGGATTTCCGGTACAAAACCATTTTCTTCAGTGCAGGGAAGGTAAACCAGTTTATCATAGCGTCCATCATCTCCCATGGGTCCTATTCTACCAGCCATAACATTACTTTCCACGTAAACTGGATAAACAGGGTCAGTAACAGCAACGGTACTGGTTACATCGAATATCTCCTGAATATTCCCGGTATCACATTTGGCACCATCACTGACGAAAATCTCCTCATTGGATAATTCAATACCCAATGGATTAAAATCGTTCTTTATAATCTCATCAATTAAAAAGTCGTATCCACGATAGGGGCCATAACCCTGGAATGTTTCAGCTTCTCCCATTTCCTTCACAGCTTCAGTGAACTTTTCAATCACTGCCTGAGGTAAAGGCCGGGTTACATCTCCAATACCCATACGTATTATATCGGCATCTGGATTGTCATTCTGATATTTTTCAACCCGCTGATCTATTTCAGCGAAGATATAGTTGCTTTTAATTAACAGATAGTTTTCGTTTATAACTGCCATATAGAAACACTCCTCTAGTTATTTATCAATTAGATAACACTAATTTAAGAAAAGCAATTTTCAGATATTTACATTTTCAATACATGTACTCCGTAATTAATTTAAACTTGCCTCTATTTATCCTTTTTTTTAGATATGGATGTTGTGAATAATTTATTATAAAATGATTAAAATTTATTATATGCTGAAAATAATTTATTATAGTCAATGGTTATACTAATATTAACCAATAGGATGTTTTTCAACTTAGTTTAAAACAATAAGTTGCAGCGTTAACTGAAAAAAATCATATTTTGTGTGTGCTATATAAAAAGAGACTTACTATACCATATTAAAGATATTTAATGATGGTAAAGGTTAATAAGTGACAGATATAATTGATTTAGTAATTGTGTTTGATAGTATTTTGAATCAGTGAATATGGATGATAATGGAATATCATCGCATTCTAGAACCAGTTTTAAATCAATTGTCATTTTAAAGACTTAAGTTTATTTATCGGGAACAATAATTTAATTGTGGAGAATTTAACATGAAATGTGTTGTAATAGGTGCAGGTAATGCTGGGCGACCAGCAGCCCGGATATTAAATTATGCAGGTCACCAGGTTCAAATAACTGATGAAAAGGAAATGGAGGAATTCCCCGAGAATGTGCAAAAAACCCTCAAGAAAATGGAAGGGGAAGGAGTGAATCTTCAGCTGGGATGGGATGACCCCACCAATATTGAAGATGTGGACGCAGTGTATATTTCTCCAAACATACCTAAAAACTCCCCTATCAGACATTATCTTATTGACAATGAATTAAAATTATTAATTAATCAGGATATTTCTCAAATTGTTGACAATACCATCAATATTGATGTAATAGGAGTGACCGGGACTCTGGGGAAAACCAGTACCACCCATATCATTTCTGATATCTTTGAAAATGCAGGGTACAAAGTATGGACATGCTCATCCCTTTCAGGTAATTTATTAAGTGAAGTAATTGTGGATGGAATCATAAGCGGAGACCATCTTAAAAGTGATATTGCAGTTTTGGAATTACCTCATGGTACAATCCGACTTCTCTCGGAGTTAAAGTTGAAGGTGGGACTGATAACCAACATCTACTCTGATCATTTATCAGAATTTGAGGGGTCCCTGGAAAAATACACCAAAAGAAAGATGATGATTATTGGATCCAGTGAAATACTGGTATCCAGCTCACAGTGCAGGGAGATTCTCAACCAACACAAGACATTATATTACTGCTCCCAGGGTAGTGACTGTGATATTTATGGCTATCTTAAAAATGGGGATATAGGAATCAAATATAAAATAAAGGGTCGTGAAGGAGATTTTAAAACTGAATTCAATCTCAGGGGTTATTACTTTGAAAACTCGGTTGCCGCAGCAGCTGTTGCTCTGGCATATGGTCTGAAAGAAGAATCAATAAAACATGGCCTGAACAAGTTTAAAGGAATTCCAGGACATCTGGAATATATAGGAAATTATTCTGGTCGAAAAATACACTTTGATGCAGCATTTGTACCAGAAGGCATCATTTCTACTTTAAAACAATTTTCACAGGATGAATCTGATTTAGTGATTTTAATTGATAACCCGGACAGTACCAATCCCCGGGACAAGTTTGAAATAGGGAAAATACTGGGAGAATATGCTCAGGTGATCATAGCCAGCGGATACAATGAGACCACCGGTATCCTGGACATGAAATCAGCACAGGAAGTACTGGAGGGGGCTAAAGACTCCAAAGCAGTTAAAATAACAACAGAAAACATGATTACAGCTGGGGAATATGCTATTAAAAATTCTAAACCCGGAGATATCATATTACACATTGGCCCAGGGGCCATAACCAATTATGAAGATTTAAAATCCAAAATGATGAGGGGAATTGAGAAAGGATGCAAAAAATATCCATAAGCACCGATTTTAGAATATTTTTTCTGATTCCAATCATAAAAACCCTTTTTTAGGAAATAAATCGTATTTTTTTGTTATATCGAACGTAATCATATAAAATAAACATTTTCAGGGCTAGGAATATAAAAAATATTTATTAATTATGGGGAAATATGCAATCTTAATCCTAATTAATTAATTGTCCACATGATAATTGTAATTTGGTGGTAGTAGTAATTCAAGTAGTAGTAATAAAACCTAGAACATATGTTCTTTGAAAACAGTTATTTTAAATAGAAAAAATATCATTTTTAAAATATTCAAAAATTTTCTTATCAAAGGTGTTTATAAAATGGGATATTTAATATGTCAGGAATGTGGCGGTTATTATAAACTCGAAAACGGCGAATCAAAAGAAGATTTTGTCTCATGTGAATGTTACGGTTCATTAACCTATGTCGAGGATATTGATGGTTATTTAAAAGAAAATAATAAGTCAGATCATCATCCTCCAATTACCCTAAAAGATAACACCACTAGAACTGAAAATCTTGACTCAGAAGCGGATTCTGATAATCTTGAGGAGGATGTTCTGGAAGATGAGCCATCTCCAGTAAATCAAAAATTAGAAACCTTTAGTTTCCCATCCTTTAAGGGATCTGATAATCCCCGGGTAAAGGATAGGAATTATTATCGGAAAATAAACTCCAAAGAGGAAAAACCAGACATAGGAAAATTAAAACTTATTAAAGATGTCAATGGCATCATTGAAGCCCTTAATTACAACGATGCAGTGGTTAAACTTGAAGCAGTTAAAACATTGGGAAATCTTGGTGATGAAAGGGCATTGACCCCCCTGAATAAAGTTAAAACCGAAAAGAAGGGCATTCTTAAAACCTATGCTCAAAATGCAATTTTCCACATAGAATCCAAAAATAGGGGACTAAAATCCCGAAACCGGGCCTATTATCGGAAAGAGTATAATAATGCAATTTCATCTGAAAATAATAAAAATAAACCCCTTAATCAGAGTGTAAATAAAAATACAGGGGCAATTACGTTCAAATCTCCCAAAAAAACTAAAGAGGTTTTCAAAAACAATCAAGTAACCAGTATGGGGGCAAGTGACACTCTTCAAACTGACATAGATAAACAGACAGTAACCCATCCCAACCATTCTGAACCCAGAAGTAATCCTGGAAACCAAAAACATACTCCTGAACATAAATCTACGAGTATGAATAAATCTCAAGGTAGTGATAAATCAATTAGTGAGGTTAAGTCTTCAAGTAAGGATAAGCCTTCTATTAAGTCTAATCTTAGAAATGTTCTTTATGGAAATAAAAAGGAAGTTGAAGATGGTAATGGAGTTGAAGTTATCTCTGAAGGTGTTAAAACCCATAAAAATGTTTCTAAACCAAATTATGGGAATTTATTTTCCAAATCAAATAACTTTCCTGAATCCAAAACTAAAACCACAAACAGATCAAATGGCCCAAAAGGACATGAAGATTTTGTTAAATATTCAAATTCCACTCAGGCCAATGAACAATCCAACTCATCATTAGGTGCTTCATCAGTTGTCAAAAGAGATATAACCATAACAACCACTCCAAACAATGGTGGGATCAAAGAAGCCCCATCAACTAAAGTAATGGATGGCGATTACTTCATACAGTTTTTAGGTATTAAAAACACAGATAAACCTTTAATAGGTTTTATTTTTTTGTTTGCAGCATCATTAATTTTTGGAGTTCTTCTAACAATGGGTTATAATTGATTAGATCAGATATCTAAAATTATAATTTCCTCTATATAAATATCAAGGGGATAAGTAGACTATCTATGGAAAAAATTAATTTTATTGAGGGATTTATCCACTTAATTCGGGATATATAACTTCAATCCCATCTTCTTGGAGTTTCAGGAATTTGTCGGGGTGAGTGGTGTGAACTGGATATAACTTATCTGGATTTATCTTACGTATCATCTCCAAAATCTCCCGGCCATTGGCATGGCCAGATGCATGGAAGCCTCTATTTAAAAGGGGTAAATTGAATAACTTCAACCAATTTTCCACTTTCTTTTCATTTATTTCCATCTGTTCATCAAATGGTTCAGTACTGGACTTGATATATACACCATTTGTTGGTTTTATGTCAATTAGTTCCTTTAACTCGAAAAAATCACAACGGAAAATATAATCCTGGGGATCTTCCTGGAGATCATGATAAGTCAAGACATTGTCATTTTCCAGCAATTCCCTTTCCCATTTCTTGTAGTCCCTGAGGCACTGGTCCGAGGTAATGTCACTGGCACATAACCATTCATCCTCTACGCAGGCAAAACTATCATCTCCCATGAGACCCCAACCCTTACGGGGTTTGTAAATCATAACATCACCCAAACCAGGATATTCATAACCTTTTCCACTAAAAAGGTTCAAAATATAAGCCTGCTTAAGACTCACCACCAGTTTTCTCCCTGTATCCTCTGCAACTTTATAAAAGGTTAAAAGCCGATCCAGATCTCTCACTGGATAGTTAACCACCACCAGACCTTTACACATACTTACCGTATCAACAGCAAGCTGTTCAATCTCGATTTCAGTAACATTATCCTCTTTATCAATACGAGTACCTTCACTGATCATAATAGAGGGATTGGCTTTCCTAGCTTCTTTTATGAATTTATGGGTAAGTTCCGGGTGCCTCCCATGGAAACGAAGATCACCAGTATATATAATAGTTTCTTCATCATTTTCCCCGATAAATGCTGAAGCTCCCGGCAGAGAATGATCAACCGGGGCAGATTTCAGGTTAAAGTCCCCAATCTCAAACTTCTGGTATGGCTTCACAATCTGGATATCACGGTCAACCACATTAGCCCGGGAACGAATGTAACCCTCACCACGCTTTTTAGGCTCCAGATAAAATGATTTTTTCAAGTGGAGATACTCAGAAAATGATGCAGCCCCAGTATCTTCTAAAGCTTTTAAAATCAAGTAAGACTCGTTGGAAAGATAAATGGGAATGTCCTCCCGTAAATGATGGACATAGGCCACATGATCCACGTGGGAGTGACTAATTAAAACACCATCAACTGAAGGTTCATTAGGGTAGGGAAGACCCACATGACGAAGGTAATCCTCCCGGTATATTCCATCTATATAGGGTAATAAGCCCAGTTTTATGAAGTCACAAATCCCGTTGGCTTTACGTGGTTGCAGGAACTCTGACAAATAATCATTGGCATGAGAAAATCCCATTCCAAAGTCTAGGAAAAAAGAAGACTGATTCCCATTAATCCGGATTTTGTTACCACCAATTTCACCCACACCACCAAAAAAATCAATACTGGTCAAAGAAACACCCCACAATTTTAAATCCTTACCCGGTCAAAGACCCGCTATTTTAGTCTTATTACTCTGGGAATCATATTCACTAATTTTATTATTGAACTAGAATTTCAGTATATTCGCATTTATTTTTAATTAAAAAAATCCTGGTTGTACATCAAATCGTTGATAGATAACCCTGTCTATAATGCAATTGGATTTCCAATATTAAAAGATTTTTTTTATTTAAATAGGATAACCCCTATTTTTTTAAATTTATTTTCTTTAAATATTACACTTTTTTAAGTTTGCATTTTGAATATTTTAACTAAAATATATTTGTTCTTATAATAATTATTCTCAATTTGTTCTTATAAGAATTATTCCTATTTTTTCAATTGGAATTTTATCCAATCATAAATAGGATTAATTTCTTTTTAAAAATTTTTTAAAAACGGGTTTCAAGTGAAAATTCACGATTAATTAAACTCTATTTTAAACTCTATTCTGGCAACCCATTGATCCCAAAGGTAAAATAAAAATAATCCCTTAGAGATAAACAAATTAAGATAAATTTCATAATCATGCCATCCAGTTATCAATTATTACTGTCTAATGAATATATTATAGGGGCTAGAGCTGCCATGTTAAAAAAAGAAGATGACTTCATAGAAAAATTAAACACTGTCCGAAGGATTAAAACTTCATTTGTAATTGCCAGTGCAACTATTAAAACAGCTAGAAATGGTAAAGATTACCTTGAATTTAGTTTGACTGATAAAACCGGTGAAATAACTGCTCGCATGTTTCCAAACCGAGATGCTCAGGATATCTTTGAAAACATCAATCAGAAAAGTATCTACCTAATAAATGGTAATGTTGATGAGTTTCCCCGCAATTCCCAGAACTTTAGTATAAAAGTAGATAGTTTCCAGCCACTGGAAGAAGATGAGTACCACCTTGATGACTTCATCAGAACCTGCCAAAAAGACCCTGAGGAACTCATCCAGGAAATCATAACCACTATTGATCATATGGAAAATCCTTACCTAAAAAAACTCCTCCAGGAATTTTTCAATGACCCAGAATTTGCTCAAGCATTTTCCACAGCACCGTCTGCTAAAATATACCATCACAATTACCAGGGAGGATTACTGGAACATACCGTGGAGGTATTAAAGATATGTAAAACCGCCTGCCAATTATTCCCTCAATTGGATAAGGAACTACTTTACACTGGGGCAATACTGCATGATGTGGGTAAATTAAGGGCCTATGATTATGATCTTATAAGTATTGATATTTCCAATGAAGGAAAAATGTTGGATCATCTTTTCATATCTGCAAATATGGTGAAAGAGAAAATCGATTCACTGGATGAAGATATGCCTGAAAATCTTCAAACTCAACTGTTACACTTGATATTAAGTCATCATGGTGAAGTGCGAAATGGTTGGGGATCCCCTGTTGATCCCAAAACTCCAGAAGCTGTGGCCTTGCACCATGCCGATAATTTAGATGCTAAGGTCAAAGGTTTGCTACAGAAAATCAATGGTTAATTAAAGAATAAACTCTTTATCTTATCTTTTCGATATATAAAGATATTGAAATTATGCTAATCAGGTTCAAATGATTATAAATTGGTAAAATGCTTATAAAATGATAAAAAAAGACGTTTATTAATAATGGACTCTTAAACCCTTGAAGATTACAAAAGACCAATGCGAGTTTAATATTCTGAATCTTTATTAAATACTATGAATCTTAAATGGAAGATATTTAGGGGGATTTTTATTGGCTATGGATGATATCGATCGGGAATTAGAAAAATATCAAAAAGCAGCGGAAGACCAAAGGAAGAAAACTGCCAGTATAAATAGGGCCTTATTTCTTATCCTGATTTTCATAATATTAGTATTCGTATATTCATTATGGCGTTATCAGGCCTTAAATTAATAGAAATTCAATTACCATTAAAAAAAAATTCCAGAAGCATTTAATCAGAAATGTAATTATTATTAAAATTATAGCAAAATTAATAAATTATTCCACATTAACAAAATTATGCCAACTCTTTTTATCAAAACCAACCTACTGGCATTTAGATTTGAATTCATTAAGTTTTTCTTCAATTAAATAATCAAACAACCTTTCTAACTTGTCATCTGAACAATCATAGATAACTTCATTGTTAGCCATTGCCCCACCACCTATACCTATATTACTTTAATGATCAATGAATGTGCCTACAATATAAACTTTGTGAATAAATTCATAAAGCCAGAAAAATAAAAAACCCAAATAACAATATCGAAATATTAAATCTGGAAAAAATTTTATCAATGTAGAAAAAAAATCAGTTATGAATCTCCAATTATTCTCCTTAAATAATATTATATCAATATTTTGTTATATAAGGGGACTTGGTAGGTTTAAAAAAATCTACAGTTGTATTTTCTTTACTTCTTGTTTTAGCTTGCGTTCTTTGCAGTATTCAAATACATGTCCACATTCACTACAAATTATTACTCCTACATTACCATCTGGAATATGGGGGATGTAGCAAGTGTCAATTGAAGTATCCTTCTTTCTCTGGGAAACAGTTTTATCTTTACAACCACATTTGGGACATTCCTGGTTAAGATCTTCAGTTTTCATTTAATTCCTCCTTATCTTAAGTATTTTTGAATCCTTCCGAGAAATGACAATGAACCTAATTTTTAATGTTTATCAATCCTGGCATACCAGTCATTGATTAATAATTTATTTGGTTCGTGCATCTTCGAACGTATGGTATTATGCGAACCAATGTATATAAAGTTTTTCATGGTGAAAAAATGTCCAGTAATATAAATAGACAATTTTTTTATTTCTGTATCATTTTATTAACACTCTAAATAAATTTTTATATTTACTCCCAAGTCTATGCAAATCTTTTTTAAGATTAACAACCATTGGTTGTGTTTTGGTTAGAATCAATAGAATTGGCTATAACTCATAGCATTTCAAATATCATAAATACATAGGTTTTCCAGCTTCTGTTAAAAAACATCCATCATCTAAAAACACCATTAATCATTTAAAAAATTAATTTGTTGTATTAATACACAAATATAATTGAAATATTTGTTGTATCAATATGCAAAAAAATCAAGGAATACTCCACCTAAAATCTGAAAACACTTTAGATTAAAACAAAGATTATTTATCTGTTAATTTAAAAATATAGCCATTTTATATTCTAAATTCTAAATTATCACTTTTATAACTGGAAACAGCCATCTTCTGATAGGTAGTTCTAGGTAATGGTTAAACCAATTACTGAGCTTGGATAACAACTGCCACAATGGACTGTTATTTTTTAGAATTAGACATGATTTGATGATTTTTTGGGGATTTGAACCTTATTGGGCCTATTCTGATCAACGCTCTAAAGAAAACCTCTCAATACGCTTTATTTAAAAAAATAAGCTTAGAAATGGCCTTAATAAACAAAATAAACCGAAACCTTTATATAACATGGCCAATGAACTGTTGGTGTTAAAAAATGTCCTATATCATTTATTTTAAGATTTAGGACACGGAGGCGATAAAATTAGGCGAAAATTCACACAAGCAATAGTGGTTGCATTGTGTGCACTTTTCATGGTAATCCCTGCAGTGGGAGCCGTGGAAAGTTCAGATACTGAAAACACGGTCGTGACTAACGCAAGCGCAGACCAAGACATGAAACTGGGAATGACTGGAGATGAAGTCACAAAATTACAGACCTGGTTACAAACCCAGGGATTTTACAAGGGTAAAATCGATGGTGAATTTGGTACCTACACTGAACAGGCTGTAAAAGCATTCCAGCAGTACGTTGGAATAAAAGATGATGGAATTGTGGGAAACATTTCCCGTCAGAACATGAAAGACCTGGTCAATGGAAACATTTCCCCATCCAGCAGCAGTACCTCAACCAGTACCTCAACTGGTACATATAGCAAAACTGGTAGTTCAACAAAAACTGGTAGTTCAACATCATCAGCTAAAGCTGCATACGGAACCAGCAAATCCTATTCTAATTCTTACAGATCCACCAGTAATGGTTGGAGCAGTGGAAAAGGAACTGGTGACTGCTGGGATAACAGTAACGCACTCTATGGTGAATTAACCTCATCCGGTCAACAAGCAAGAGTCGTACAGTATGCCAACAGCTATGTTAACAACCACCGATCCGTTCAGGTGTACCAGAACGGTGCATGGGTGGACTACAACTACAAAGCTAATGGATACTCAAACCGATACTACGCCCAGAGCAGTAAACCTGGAATGACTGTGATAAAGTAGGAGCCTAATAAAGGTTTAAATTAAGGCTGGAGATAAAATCTCCAACCTAAAATATTTTTTTTAAAATAATATGATGATAACTATCAATTTAATTACTAATCCATATTTATTCTCTTCTAGTTCTTTCCATAGAATATCTTTTAAATAAAGATAAATCAAGACTTATACTCCCATAATCCATAGAGTTAAATCTCTAAAATCTATAAATAGTTTTACCGGGGTTAAAATGATCATTCAAATAAAAAAAAAATAAATTAATTTAATATTAACATTAGTGATGTGAGATATTATAAAAAAATCATCAGAAATGGCTTACGGAAACATTCAAAACAAAATAAATTGTATAAGAATAATTTTAATTAAGGGATTAATTATTAGGTATTATTAGGGAGAATTATACCATGATCGATTTTGTATTCGGCCTTTCAGTGCGTGTTTTTTTAACTAATGATGAGGGTAAAATTCTAATTCTGAAAAGATCCACTGATTCAAAAACCAACCCAGGTAAATGGGAGCTCCCTGGAGGAAAGGTTGATCAGGGCGAATCATTTGACCAGGCCCTAATCCGGGAAGTATACGAGGAAACCCAACTAAAAATCTCACTGGAACATGTTGTAGGGGTGTCAGAACAAAACTTACATCTGATAAGGGCAGTGCACATCATACTATCTGGTGAAATAGTTGAAGGCGAACTAAATCTTAGCAGAGAACATGAAGGTTTCGCATGGGTATTTTTCGAAGATTTACCCGAATATGAGCTGGCTGACTGGTTAGAGGACTTTGTGAACAATCAAGATACACCAAAAAACTTTGAAAGTGATGATAAACATCAGTTTACCCGTACAGTTAAACCATGGTTGAAATCTATCCAGAGTTCCATGGATAAAATTATAAAAAAGTAGTGCTATCCATGATGGAATTCTGTTGGATGAAAATGATTCAACACTTAGAACTAAACTGATAATAAAAACATTTAAAACATTTAATATAGGATAGTTTTTAATAACAATCCCATCAAATTCTAATAATGTAAGAACTAAAGTTCTAACATAATTAATGGTGGATTTTGTTAGTAAAAAATTGAGGGGAGATTGCTAGTGACTTTAGAGAAACTGGTCAGTGAAAGGAACAACATATTAGGGGAATTGAAAGCATATGAAGACCTTCAATTAGCACTGGAGAAAATTAAAAGGTTTAATATGGAAAATTATGGTGAAACCACCCTGAAAGTCTATGACACCAGTAATGATCCGGAAATGGAAGAGATCACGGAAACAGTAGTTGCCATTAGAATAGATGAACTAACAGACTATCTCTTGAAGATATCAGAAAATATTAATCAAATAAAAATGGCCGAACAATCTGAAACATCTATTAATGATTCAGATTAACATGATAAATGTTTAAAACTATTATTTTTTAATAAATTTATTTTTCACTGGAAAATATTAAAATATTTTTCTCCAGTAGTGTTCAGAACATTATCCATAGGAAATTTTTCTTTTCAATTTTATTTTGGGTTTCTCACTTCCATGACCCCTATTTTATTATTAATAATATTTTCCATTAAAAAGGGTGGATGTTATTAATAATTAAGGATATGGCCTCATTAATGAAAAAATGGATTAAAATCGTTTAAATCACATTAACTTGTATAATAATTATTTTTAATTAATAAACTAAATTTAAAGGTCTTTATTGATTTAAATGCTAGTTACTGATGTTTTAGCTTTTATACGGGATAATATGTCATTGAAATAAAAGAATTGGAAATACTTATTTTCCTTAAACAAGGTTTAAATTGAGCTAGTTACGTGAAAATACTAAAGGAAATAAACTATGGTTAAATGCTAAAATCAAAAAGCTTAGAATGGGTTTTAAATTAAAAAATAAGCTCTTAACATCCGTTTTTTGAAGATTTTTTTCGAAAGCTTTATAAAGGATGTTGTTTCCATCATTGTCTATAGAAAATAGCCCTGTAAAACAGATTAATAAGGGGCGCGGAGGCGGTATAATTAAGCGAGTGAAGCGAAACTCTACCTATGCAGTATTATGTATGTTGTGCATGTTGGTCGCGGTTATACCAATTTCAGGTGCCGTGGATGATCAGAATAATAATGCAATAGGTGAGAATCCTGCCGATGGTTTGTCCATTGGGGTTACTAATTCTGAGATTCAAGAAACTCAGGACGTACTTCAGAAGAACAAGCCTTTTGGTGAGAAAACAACAGAAATATTAGGAAATAACACTACTGATGGTTCATTGAAGCTTGGATCTACCGGTGATAAGGTCAAAGAACTACAAAAATGGTTAACTGATTACAGCTACTACTCTGGTGATATTGACGGTAATTTCGGTGCTGACACTGAAAAGGCTGTTAAAGCTTTCCAGGAAGAAGCAGGTTTGATCGTTGACGGTGTTGTGGGAAAGGACACTACAAAGGCCATGGAAAACTGGGACAAGTATGTTGCAGAAGTCCAGGCTGCTGCCGGTGAAAGTGATACCAGTTACTCATCAAAGAGTTCAAGTTCAAGCAAATCATCCTATTCCTCTTCTAAAAAATCCTATGCTACTGCAGTAAGAAGCTACACTAAGAGATCTTACAGTAGTTACGGTCGAAAAGGAGTTGGTGACTGCTGGGATAACAGTGCAGCTTTATATGGTCAGTTGACTTCATCCGGACAGAGAGCCAGAATTGTACAGTACGCAAGTAGCTGGGCATCCAATCATCGTTCAGTTCAGACCTGGAATGGTAACAGCTGGGTTGACTACGACTACAAAGGTAATGGTTATGCCATGAGATACTACGCTACCAGTGGAAGCTCATCTGGAAAAGTGATTGCAAGCAGTTAATCCTAAAACAAAATCTTTCAACAGTTGTAAGCAACAGCTGTTGACTCTACATTTTTTTTATCCAGGAAAAAATTAAAGAAGAAAAAAAAATTTACTGGATGTTTAATAAACCGTCTTGATGTTTATTTTATTTGAATAAATGTTATATTTCTCATAAAAACGTAGAATAAACCTGAATAATTGGAAATAAGATATTATGTAGATTAGATTGGAAACACTCAGGTGATATTGAATTTGATACCATTAAAATTAATTCCCTGTAATGGAATAACAGGAACAATAGATAATGTTAAATTCAGGTTTTCTATAAACCAGTATTTAAATTAGTTCATATAAAAAAATTTATCGTAATACATGAATTAGATTTTTAAACATTGAGTAAAAATAAATGTAGCAACTTTCACGGTGAGGGATGAATACGAAAAACTACCAATCCATAATATTAATTCTTATTTTAGGGACGGTTACCGTGAGTGGATGCACATATCTCACTGGAACTACCGCCACTATTAATAAAACCAGCACTGGGGGAAATTTTGAAAATGAATGGGTGAAATTCCAGTACCCTCCAGAACTGGTGATTCTAGACCAATCTAACAGTACCCAGTGTAAATTAGAGATTTATAACAGCTCTACCCCCAACATTGAAAACATGGTCGGTGAAGTATTCTATTGTAAGAGTAACCGGACAGATTTATCCTGCTTTACTAAAAGAAAAAGCATAACCATAGCTGATAAACCCGGGATAAAAATTGAAGACGGTTTACAAGTCTGTAGTTATGTTTTCCTCAACTCGGAATATACCGATGTTAAAACCATGATTGTGAACTTCGATGCCCAAAAATATCGAGATGCCTATCAAAAAGTTGCCGACACTGTGGTTGTAAAAAAAATATCCAGTTAGTATTTTAAAGTGCATAACACCAGATTTGACATTAATCATTATTTAAATAAGATTAATGTCTTTTCATTCCCCCTAATTGTGACTGTTATTGGTGGATAGGATGAAAAAATAATTAATTAAAAAAATAGAATTAATTTTTGGTCTGGAAACTGTTTAATATATGATCAATATCACCTTTCAGTTTTTCCAGCGATCCTCCAGTTACAAAGGATATAGTGTAGATGTAGTTGTCTTTACTGTAAAGTACCAGTTTTACTTCACCTAATTTTCCTCTTTCTGGACCTGCCATTTCTTCAATGTCAATTACCGAGGCCTTAACACCATCCACAGTACGGTTGGTTTCATTAAATACCTTCCCAGTCTTAATGTATATGTTATTATTTTTAACCTGATCCAGTGAAGTTCCATTTAATGATATCTTGTTAATGGTAACCACCGAACGGTTAGTGGAATTGTCAGTACTGTTTTTCTCACCCTGAATCAATTCACCAGGAGTACGTTCTGAAAAAGACCATTCATTGGGGTAATTAAAGGAAATTTCTTTTCCCTCATTATTTTTACTACTAAAATGTGTTCCCGAGGCCATTATACTAAAAACCATGGCCAATAATATGATAAAAACTACTGTGATTATTGTGATGAACCTTTTATCAAAATTCATAATATAACACCTCAACAAGTTAACATGGCATATATGATTATCTCCTAATAAAAATATGACCCTATTTCCCTGCCGGTTTTAATCTTAAAAAAAGGGATGGAATAACAATATTTTTAAGAAAAAAGTATTAAAATTCTCCATATTAAGAATCATATCTAAAGATAACATTTAATATAACCTTCTAACAACATTAATACCAAATTGCAATTTCACTAATAAATTGATAAATATGAAAATCCCAAAGAATGGTGGTTTATTTGGAAAAAATTGATGAATTATACTATCAGGGGCATCTCAAAAAAGTTGAGCCTTCTCCTTTAAAAAGTGCTTTATCCCTTAAAGAAGCAAGAATATGGTTAAAAGAAGCTGAAGAAACTTATGAGAATGGTTTTTACCGTTCTTCTCGTGTTTCAACTTACTTCGCTTGCCTTCACGCTGTGCGTTCTGTTACCTACAGGGATGGTGTTTCAGTTGAGAACCCTCAATTTTTAATCGATTACCTTGAAAGATATCGTGCAGGTGGCAATATGGGAAGGGAATGTCTTGATGTGTTGACTGTTATTTTTAACCTCCACTACCAGGATCAACATCACTTCCAGTCAATACGGAATCCTGAAGAATTACGAGAAGCCATTGAATTTGGCCAAGAATTTATAAATTGTATTAAAGTACTTCTAGAGAAAACAGGGAAGTTGCCCCGTTCTTTAATAAAAAATTCGCTACGAGGAAATGATTTTGTTGAATAAAAAGAGTTCTTCAATAGTATCAAATTAATAAAAAAAATCTATTCCTTATTTTCCTTACTTTTTTTTAGATCCAACACATCATGGTAGATCTCTGCCCATATATTATCCATGGAATCAGTAACTGGTTTATTCTCAAATGAATCAAGGTTTTTCTCAATGGCTTCAATTTCACCCTTTCTTTTCAGTTCCTTAAATTTTTTATTAACCCTTTCAAAGTCTTTTTTAAGATATTCTAAGGACATGACCGGTCTCCTGTAAATTGTAATGGATCTACAATTAATATTTATTATAACTAATTTTATATCCTTTTTTTCATTTTTAGTTACAATATAATTACAGATGAATAAAATAATAAAAATTTATTTTATCAATTAAAAAAAGCCAATAAGCTTATATCTGCTGATTAAATAAATATAATGTAAATTATACGGTTTATTTAATCAATGAAAACCATAAATTGAATTAAGATGATTTAATCTGGAATATAGATTAAATCTTAGAAAATTTTACTTTAATCTCTAATTTATCTCCCTCAGCCGTGACCCTGAACTGTTTGGTACCTCCATAAAACTGGTTACCATTAACATACCACATTTGCACCTGATAACCTGGTTCAGGTAATGCATGAAGATAAACATGACTTGATTCGGATACTACAATTTCTCCATTAGGAATGATTTTACCATGTTCCCCCGCTCTAATTGTTACGTGACAAGTCACACCATTAACCCCCTATGATATGCTTATGATATCATAATTAATAATTAATAAGAAGGAAAGGTATATACTTTTCGTGTTATACAAACATTTATCTTACCAAGGAATGTGAATCATCAATGATTTATGGTTTTTTTATTCAAGAATTTAATGCAACTTTCATCATCAAATTTAATGGTTTTTAACTAAGAAAAATAAATGAACTTTCATCAAATCAATTGCTAACTTTATTCAGTGTAAAGGGTTATATATTCGATAGAGATGATCCAGTGCTTAAAATATAATGAAGGCTTCCATTAATTATATTATGGGGGTGCAGGTGGAGTTATCTATGGGTGCAATCATACCCCTCCCATATGTTGGTTGTAGATTGATATTTGGATAATATCTTAAAAAAATAAAAATAATAGTACTTGATTTATCAGTAATTAGCCATAATATTGGTTATTGACATAATCTTAATTTCCAGGGTTCTAAATATTCAGGGATGTTGATTTCTATATTCTAAATGACCACCACAATCACATTCCTGGGAGAAATCATCAGGAGATTCTCCCTTTTGGAGTTCATAGTACCCACCACATTTATTACATACCAAAAATCGTTTTTCATTTTCAGCTGGTTTTATAATCTTTTTAGAACTACTACCCGATGATTTACCCAGAAAATTTCCCAGATCTTTCATAAGGCCCTTTCCAGTTTTCTCCACATCCCTCATTAGATCCTGACCTGTTTCCTTAATCTCATCCAGGGGATCATCCCTGGATGTTGTGGTTTTACTGGGGGAATTGGCAGTACTTGTGATTTCAGTTTGGGTGGCACCGGTTTGAACAGTGGTGACGGATTCTAGAGGTTCATATTCATAGGCATTGCTACCGCATTCAGTGCAGAATCTGGTTCCTGGTGCAATGGTAGCATTACATTTAGGGCATTTGGTAATGGGTTCCCTATTCTCCTCCCCTATACTCCCTAATCCTTCTCCCTCCATATCTCCTTTTAGCTTTGCCCCACACTCAGTGCAGAACTGGTTCTCTGCTGTCAATTCCGCATTACACTCTGGACAGTTTAAAGTGGATGCAGCCATTTCATTATCATGGATTTCTTTTCCCTTAGATTCATGACTTTGATCCTCGACTGGTTTACCACATTCTGTACAGAATTTTGATCCAGGCTTAATCTGAGCATTACATGTACTGCAAACTTCTAAACCATTTTCCATTAATAAAACCCCTGTAAATATCTTTTTTTCTCTTATAAGATTATTTGATATTATCTGATAAAAGATTATCGAAACTAACCATCACTATGATAATGATTGTTTCAAATATAGGCGTATATTGTGATTAAATCATATTTTTTCCATCTCAGGGAAATCTTGCAAAAAACTTGATTAATAACTTAAACCATATCAGTATAAGAGTATGAATAAAAAAATTCTAGTTGTTCTGATGCACATACTTTATTGTTTAATCGGTGGATGACTGATGAATACCTCAAAATCAACAAGCAGATTAAAATCAGGTGTATTATTATCTTTAGCCATTTTCATTTTTTTAACCTTACTACCCATAACATTCTGGGATAGCAGTATCGCACCATTATACATAAATCTTTTAGTACCCCTAATGAGTTTCCTGGTAAGTTTATTAATGATTTACTCTACATGGTGGTCTTATAAAAATAATAAAAAGCTATTAAATCCCTGGATAATGATAACCACGGCAACGGTACTTTATTTCATTGGCAATCTGTTAAATTTCTTTTTTAGAGATTATTGGGGGGTAATATCTACCCCCTCCTTCGTTGACATTTTGTTTATGGTTTCTTATCCCTTATTGATTCTAGGTATATTCAACTTTCTCCAAAAGCCATACAAAACAAGATTAACACCCTTGTTAGATGCGATTATTGTTATGGTGTCCTTGTTATTCATAATATGGTTTCCCCTCATCTGGCCGGTAATTAAACCCAGCCAACCAGATTCTCTTTCCATGATACTATCCATATCCTACCTTTTCCTGGATCTTATATTTTTATTGGGTGTAACCATAGTTCTATTCAGTGAAAACAAAAAGATCAATGTATTACCCATTTTGTTGTTGGCTCTGGGCATATTCCTACAAGTATTGGGGGACATGGCCTATGCTTACCATGTGGTAGTTCCCAATCTAGAATATTTATATTTTGCAGACCTTCTGTATAGTTCAACATCTTTCTTTGTTATCCTGGCCATAATATCATATTTAAATAAAATTAACATTGATATACGGGATTATTTATCAATTTACAGGAAACCACTTCTTTATAATGATTGGATTTCCTATTTGCCATTGATACTGGTACTTTTTACCTACAGTCTCCTACTAGTTACATCCCCAGACGCTGCTCTAATATGGGGAGTTGGAATCATTGTGACCCTGGTAATATTACGGCAAGTTATATCCTTAAATGAAATAAGAAAAGCCCAAATTACTCTAAAACGAAATAAAGAAATAATATCACAGAGGAAAGCACAGCTGGACTTCATCACCTCTAACATGCTAGATCTCATCAGTGAATCTGATGAAAAAGGTGTTTACAAGTATGTCAGTCCCTCATCAAAACAGTTATTAGGCTACTCCTCTGAAGATTTACTGGGCAAATCCATGTATGACTTCATACATCCCGATGATTCTGAAAAGGTAATTGAAAGCCTTAAAGAATCACAGGGAATTGCAGAAGGGATGCGAATACAATATCGATATAAAAATGCCGATGGAAACTATGTATGGCTGGAGACAACTGGAAAACCCGTTTTTGACGAAAAAGGTTTTCGGGGATTTATTTACAGCAGCAGGGATATTAGAGACCAGAAAAAAGCTGCTGAGTTTGTTAAAAAATCACTTAAAGAAAAAGAGGCCCTTCTCAGGGAGATCCACCACAGGGTGAATAACAATTTACAGATTATATCAAGTTTATTGAGTTTACAATCAGATAACGTGGTGGATGAGAGGGATCATGAACTATTTGTGGAAAGTCAAAACAGAGTCAGATCCATGGCCATGATCCATGAAAAACTCTATCAATCTGATAGTTTGAACTCAATAAACTTCTCAGATTATATTGAAACCCTCCTTAATAGTTTAATCTATGATTATACCAAAGATTTAGGGCATATTAAACTTGATCTGGATATTGAAAAAGTAGATTTGAACATTGAAACTTCTGTCCCCTGTGGTCTTATTATAAACGAACTGGTTTCCAATGCACTGAAACATGCTTTCCCCAATGGTAGACCAGGTAAAATCATGGTAAAACTACACCAGGATAATGATCAGTTCATACTAGAAGTGGGTGATGATGGAATAGGATACTCTGAAGAAGAAGTCCCTGAAAATGAAAAAAAGTTGGGTTTCAACCTGGTTAAATCATTACTACAACAGTTAGATGGGTCAATGGAAATTCAGCATGGTAATGGGACTGTGTATCGTATTGTCTTTTCTGAATTAAAGTACCAAAAACGGTTCTAATAATGGAAAACGGTTTTATTAAAGAATCGGTTTTGATAATGGAGAAGGGTTCTGATTAATGGTATTAATATTAAATAAGCAAGTTCAGGCTTAATTTTAAACAAATTTTTTAATCATTATACACTACTTTTTTCTAGTTAAGGAAACTGTTTTTAATCCTTAGGGATTTTACCACCACATTAACTGCTGGTTCCACTCTGGAATAATAGTTATCGGGCAGTGTTTCCCGGGAAGTGATAATGTAAGTTTTGTTATCCTTACTAAAGGCAATCACTGAACTTATGTAATCTGGACCCAACAGGAGGAAATCATTCTGTGCAGTGTTTTTATAGACCAGTTTTTCACATTCCCGACCATCAACTTGCACTGGATCCCGGCTAATAACCTGAAAACGGGGATACTCTACCGGATAGTTCTGGATATAACTTTCAATAATTTCAGTTGGATCCACATCACTGCTTTGAATGTAAATCCATTGGTTATCCCAAGTTTTTAAACTGGCCAGAGAATCACTGGAATTAGAATTATCCACTGTCCAGTTTTCAGGAATTGTAAAACTTAAAAGACTGTTCTCATAGCCTCCTTCAAGTGTGCTACACCCGGATATTGCCGTTATCATTAATACAGTTCCCATTATCAAAATAAAATTCTTGTTAAAAATCTGGATCACTTCCTGAAATA
This sequence comes from Methanobacterium subterraneum, assembly GCF_002813695.1. NCBI lineage: Archaea > Methanobacteriati > Methanobacteriota > Methanobacteria > Methanobacteriales > Methanobacteriaceae > Methanobacterium > Methanobacterium subterraneum. Next base: position 786,986 of record NZ_CP017768.1, read on the forward strand.
GATTTATTGGATCAATTCATATTTATTATCAATGGAGTTTATTATCAATGGAGTTGGTTACCAATAGGAATTGAGGTAATTGTCAATGAATTGATGGTCACGTACATGATGATAAACCTTTTCTTGATATTTTTAGAGGATAAATTGACTATTTATTTATGATATTGGAGTAGAACTACTGGGATACGTTAGAAAAAGCAGAAAGGGGAATTTAATTAAATAATGATGCTATCAAATTTAAAGTTTTTATTTAGATGCAGGGTTAATTAACACGGTAACTGGCTTTTTGCTGTGGGAACTTCCTTTTAGAATAAGATAGAATGGTCGGTTTTCTTTAATTCTTTCCATTCTCAAGGGACTTAAAAGAGTTTTAAACGATTCACCCACATCTTTTAATTCAATTCCCTGTCTTTTTAACAGTGGCATAATATTTTTATTTAAACTGTTAAGCTGGTCTTTCTTGAGCAACTGGGGTTGTAAAGTCATTTTATATGGTTTTGTATGTATTTGAGATTCAATTATATGTTCATTCATAAGACAAGTCCTCCCGAGTTTATATGATAACATGCATCTAATCTAAGAAACATATTCTTAATTCATAAAGTAAAAAAGTTAAATTCAAATCCTCAACCAAAACATATTTTAAAAATAATAAATATGTTAACACTGGAGAAATGAAAAAACAATTTATCTATATATAACATTGGTGTAGGGATCTAATTAAATCTTCGGTTTTATATTTTCAGATAGATATCCTTATATTTCCTTAATCTCCAATATCTCCTATTATTTTTAGAATAATCCCTGGATTTTAGAGACGGAGATACAGATTTTTGTTCCTAGAAATATCCCCTGGTAAATCTTATCCTAACCCAGTCCTCTCCCCTGCTGGTGAGATAACCTCCCATTGCAAGGAGATAAAATAGAATAGGGTATACTACGAATCTTTCTGCACCTCCCAAACCCAGATAGATTATGATTGGATTATTCAGCCCCCATAACAGTGCTGAGATGATAATAGTTAAAGAAGTGAAACCAGTGAATATGGACACAATTACCATGGGAATGTTCAACCCCAGGCGATAGGAGAATAGAACTGTTAAACTACCAAAAATGAAGGTTAAAATGGCAAAAAACATGTGAAAACTACCGGTGTAACTGGGAAACAATCCCACTCCCACTGCACCAACAGCGGAAATGGCCAGGCAGGAAGAGAAAAGCCGGCAACCTCCACTCTTCAGAATTAAATAAACACTGGCAAGACTTAAAACTCCTAATAATATCACACTAACATTGAATATGGTGGCTGAAGGCTCAATGGGTGGAATGGCACCTCCAAGGTGGCTGAGGGTGTCAGTGGTTGAGCTGTACCCTGGAAACTGTGTTTCTGCAAGGTTGATGGCCATGAAAAACTGTAGAGCAGCAATTAAAAGTAATATACCTGCAGTGCGGTAAAAATCATTCTCTGGACGGAAAATACTCCCATTCTGAACTTTCATAAACTCCAAACCCCCTCTCCAATGTTAATTTAGTACTCAGGATACCAAGTTAATATGCATGAAATAAAATTGAATTAAATGTTACCCGGTGTACGCATGTAATTAAAACCTATACTTTATTAAAATATTTTTATAAATTTTAAAGTATATAAAATCAGTTTTTGTTGTATGGATACAATCAAATATTTTTTGTTATATTCATACAAAATTATAATCAATAGACTGGTTTAAGATTAAAATAAGTATAATACGATTTTTTCATGTTCATTAATAAAATAATTATGGATATCCATATCAATCCATTAAAGCTTTAGAATGAATGGTAAAAGGATACTTATTTACATTATAAATCAGTATTTCATTTTATGGTAAATCAGGGCCAGAATCGCATACTCATTCTTCTCTTTGTGGGAGTGTTCATGGGGTCCCTTGATATCGGTATTGTAGGTCCGGCACTACCCAGCATCCAATCATACTTCACAGTGAACGAACGACTACTCTCATGGGTTTTCACAATCTACATCTTATTTTTCATGTTAGGTACACCATTAATGGCTAAATTATCAGACATATATGGTAGGAAAGCAATTTACATCCTGGATATCCTCCTTTTCACCATTGGTTCAGTGGTGACCATAACCTCCTTCTCATTTGAAATGCTCCTTCTAGGAAGAGCAATACAGGGTTTAGGTGCTGGCGGGATTTTTCCAGTGGCCAATGCCTTTATTGGGGACATATTCCCACCGGATAAAAGGGGAGGTGCCCTAGGAATCCTCAGTTCAGTATGGGGGTGGTCCAGTGTCCTGGGACCAATACTAGGTGGTTTATTACTCCATTATGGCTGGCAATGGTTATTTATTATTAACCTGCCCATAACCATGGCAGTCATTGTGGGAAGTCTTTATATTCTCCCTTGCAGTGAGAGGAACCATAAAATTACCTTTGACTGGCAGGGGTTAATGGTATTGGGTTTTCTGGTAACTTCCCTGGCCTATGGGATCAACCAGATAAACACCAATAACATCACCAGCAGCCTCCTTTCATGGGATGTACTACCCTACCTAATTCTAAGTGTGATAATGGTGCCAATTCTATGGAATGTTGAAAAAAAAGCTCAAAACCCTCTCATACAGGTTGATCTTTTGAAAAGTCGAGAGGTTAAACTGGTAAATAGTATAATGGTGGGCACTGGCCTGGTGCAGGCCTCCACAGTATTCATCCCGGCCTTTGTAATTGTGGCCCTGGCATTTTCCTCACGTCAGGCCAGTCTAATGCTAGTCCCCCTGGTTCTTACCATGGCCCTGGGCGCTCCCCTAATTGGAAGACTCCTGGATAAATTTGGTTCCAGGAACATAATGCTCATCGGATCCCTGGCAATGGCAGTGGGACTCTTTACCGTCGCCCTGTTTTCAGAAAAATTTTACATAGTAATTGCGGCCAGCATACTAATTGGAGTGGGCATGAGCACCACCATTGGCTCCCCTCCCCGTTATATTATGCTGGTGGAAAGCCCACCTCAGGATAGAGCATCAGGTCAAGCTCTCCTGAATATCATCACCAGTGTGGGGCAACTGGTAGGTGGGGCACTGGTGGGAGCATTCATCGGCTCCTATGCCGGAGAACTTTTAGGATACCAGTATGCTTACTTGTTCATAGGTCTGGTTGCGTTGATTATGACTATACTGGCCATTGGACTTAAAAGCAAGGAAGAACAGATTAAAACGAGCTATTAATAATTGAAATATTCAGTTTCTAAGAAAAAAATGAACTCTTTATTCTGTATCCAGAATAACGTAACTTTATGTACTTTAAACTTTCTTTTGCAGTCTAAACAAAGAAAAAAATGGTCACTGATGATCAACCGATGGCTCTAACTGGTTGAGTTCAACCAGAGCATTTTGAAATGCATTTTTAGTTATAACCCCATCATCCAGGGATGATCTGAGTTCAAAGGTAATGTTCTTCACAGTAATTCGATCGCCCTTATTCCGTAGATTAGCGTAGGCCATGAGGATTATAGGGTCCTTTTGTGCCAGATCGTAAATAGTTAAGGATTTATTCTTTTCAGATTCAGTTTTAACCACTGCATCAGTCACCTGTAAATTAACAGTCCTGGCATCAGGATTAACTGGAGGAACTGCTTTCACTTTAACTGAAGATAATGATTCGTTCACTGTTTTCCGGAACTGGCTGAAATTCACTGAATAATTATCCTGCCAATTTAGGGGTGTTTTATTCACCACATGGTTCAAACTATCTATAAAAGTGTAAAATAAGCCACCATTTTCACCATAAATGTTATCTGTTTCTGGATAGTAGGGGGTTGTGAATTCACTAACCCATTTGGTCCGATTTTCACGGTTGGTTATTATAACATAAAACTCGGCAACTTCCCTTTTTCCCTTGGGCACCTTTTTGAACTCTCCCACAACAATTTCACCACATATCTCATTGCCAGGGCTTAGCTCATTTAAAAATTTGGTATTATAATCTTCCATATCTCCATATTCAGTCAAACCAAAATCCAACATACACCTGAACCCCCATTGGTTAATTAATTTTTTCTATAAAATATTATAAAAACTTCCATCAGGATCTTCAATGGTAGGAGTTAAGCCCTGAATTTCAAAAACCGGGAATCAGTTAATATGTTCATCTCCTAAAATGTTCCAGGTTCTTAAAATCCGCTTAACACCCCTTTCAGTGCTCATCACCCTTCCCATCATGGTGCCTGCTGTTAAACTGAACACTAATCCCATTAACGGAGGCCCCTGCAACCAGTAGGAGAGATAATGGGTTCTGGTAAATACAAAGACCAGGTAACAAATCAGGATTATGGCACCAATCCAGTCCATCTGACCAATAACATTACTGGTTTCATCATCCCAGCTCAAACGATACACACGACTCACCAGTGTACCAATGCCCAGACCAATGAGTACCCCTCCCAGAGCCCATGAAATACTAAATGTACCGGTTATGACTTCGTATATTATCACCAATAACATGACCACCATAACTATGGTGTAAATTCGCAGGCGCTTTATAAGTCGTTGATCTAAGTATTTAGATAACTGTTTTTGGCTCATTTACTCCCTTTTCCCTAATTTTTAACAACTTCAATAATCCTCTATTGAATTATTAGTTATCATTCTTGAATAATGTTTCCGAATCCTTAAAAGATATGTTTTTAAAGTGAAGTAATAAAGAATTAGGAACATGGATGGTCATGGCCGTGTTTTTATTACCTGTATTGGTTAAGGTAGAGCTGGAAGAACTGGATCCGGTTATCCAGATTGACTTATACCGGAGTTTTGAGGTTAAACTAGCCACCAGCATTGCCATTGGAACTGGTTATTGCCAAACTGCTATTGTGTTCATGCCTTCTCTGGCAGTGGTTGCCCTATCTCTGACCACTTCTCTGGCTAGTTTAATGGTCATCCCCCTGGTTCTGGCCCTGGGAGTGAGTGCCCCTATTATTGGAAGATTGCTGGATAAGTTCGGTACCAAAATAGTCATGCTTTTTGGTATTTTTATCCTGGCAGTGGGTCTTTTATGCTTAAGTTTATCGGCCACCAGTTTTTATCTGTTCATAGTATCGGGAGTGGTGGTCGGTCTTGGTCTGGGAGCTGTGCTGGGCTCACCTCTTCGTTATATCCTGCTGGGTGAGAGTCCACCTGATAAACGTGCCGCAGGACAGGCTATAATAAACTTCAATGCCAGTGCTGGGCAGCTGGTGGGAGGTGCACTTATTGGTGCAGTGATAGGTTCACAGGGAGGTAAACTGACTGGTTACCAATCAGCTTATATTTTAATTGCCTTTATTGCCATTGTTATGATGCTATTAACATTAGGGTTGAAGAATCGTGCTGAGCAGTTAGAAACCATGAAAACAATTCAAACTAAAAGTTCAACCTGAATTTAACATCCCTCCTTTACTTAAAAGAATATTAATAATGCATTAAATATCAGGTAGAGCATTATAACGATGTGGGACAAGCCATAATTGAAGAGGCTCAAAAACTAACTGGAAGCACTTATGGTTTCTCAGCTGCTGTAAATTCAAACACTCTAGAAATTATTGAGGATACAGAAGCCATAACAGTCCTTGAGGATTACCAGGGAAATATCAACATAGAAATACCCACCAATTCAGATAGAGATTCTGATGGGATTAATTCAGTAGATGGCGGAGACACACTGCTTTGATCCATGAACTACATTTCACGTAGCCTTTTAACTCGTTCATCTGTGGGAGGATGTGTGGAGAAAAGGGTGCTACCCCTATTACTGCTTTTAGCCCCTAAAGCCGGGTTTATAATATATAGGCCGTTAAGTGCATCGTTTCGGAGTTTACTTTTACTTTTCTGCTGGTCGCTGATTTTTTCCAGGGCACTGGCTAATCCCTCAGGGTATCCGGTGTAATTGGCCCCAGTAGCATCTGCAAGGTACTCGCGTTGTCTGGAAATGGCGAATTTGAGTAATTGTGCGAATATTGGGGCGAGGATTACCAGAACTAGAAAGACAACTAAAAATATTAACTGACCCTGTCCCCCTCCCCTGTCTCGACCCCGGAATAAACTTCCATATGAAGAATACCGAGCCATGTATCCTAAAAATACGATGGTTCCTACCAGAACAACTGCTACCGTGGCCAGTAGAACATCATAATTTCTTATATGGGCCATTTCATGTGCTATTACTCCTTCAAGTTCCAGACGGTCTAACCTTTCCAGTAAACCCCGGGTAACAGTGATACTGGCATTTTCAGGATTACGACCTGCGGCAAAAGCATTAGGAACCTCGGTATCAATTATGTATAGCTTGGGCATTGGCAATCCTGCAGCAATACTCAAGGCTTCTACAGTATTATGAAGATATGGTTCTTCCGGTTTAGATACCTCCCGTGCCCCGGCCATGGTGGTTACAATATTCTGGCCTCCGTAATAGGTGACCAGCATGATAATGGCAAACAGTACAACTGCCATTAACAAACCCATTATGGGCGACCCAATGTATAACCCAATTAAATATCCAATGACCCCTATTAGAACTGCGTAGAGCAAAAAGAAAAAATAGGTCCATCTTTTATTAGCGGCTATGTTCTTGTATATGGGATCCATTAATATTCACCTTTAAAAATCAACTTGGGGTACTTCCCGTACTTTATCTGATTCAACTTCAAAAAATTCCCTGGTTTGGAATTGGAATGCCTGGGCTATGACATTAGTGGGGAACTGTTGTACGCTGTTATTCAAATCCAGAACGGTTCTATTGTAGCGTTGTCTGGCGTAGGCTATCTTATTTTCTATACCCACCAGTTCTTCCTGAAGCATTAGGAAATTTTCATTGGCTTTAAGGTCAGGATAATTTTCTGCAACGGCAAAGATGGATTTAAGGGCTTTTGAAGCCATATCATCTGCTCCAGCATTTTCCTGGACTGTGGAAGCATTCATCCAATTACTTCTGGCCCGTGTAACCTCTTCCAGAAGTTCACGTTCATGGTCCATATACCCTTTGACTGTGCTTACCAGGTTGGGAACCAGGTCAAACCGCTTTTGCAGGAGGGTGTCAATGTTGGAATAGGATGTGTCCACTGTATTTCGCATATTAATAAGTCGGTTGTAACTATAAACAATGTAGATTACTATTAATATTAAAATTCCCAAGATTATGTATACATAATTCATTTTTTTTATCCACCCTAAGTATAATTTCTTCAAATCTTACTGTGATATTAAAAGCTATGATCGTTAAGTATTTATTCTTAATTACTTTCCAATGATAACTCTTTTAGAGGAAACTCAGGGAGTGCCCTTCTCGGTATGTATTAAACCAGAGAAATGGGATGGGAACCAATACTATAATCTAATAGCTCCCCAATGTGATTACATTGTCCCCATGCTCTACCTGGCCGACTATGAAGTGGGAATAAGTCATTTGAAAAGTCTGATAAATTTTATAACTACATCTATCAGGGGAAAATTGTGGCCGGACTTCAAACTTATGAATCTGACCAGAATCTTACTCCTAAGGATGCAACACTATACTCGTGTAGTGATTCGCTTCAGGTATGGGTTGAGTAATTTTCATAGGTAGTTAAACCAGATCTTATTCTAGTCAAAGAGTCCACTACCAAAAAAGCAATCAATACAGTATCCATCAGCACCCATATGGTTAAGGCAGTAGCACCGGCCACAAACTATGCATTCATCAAGTCCCGGGTTTCCACAAAAGTCACACTTTTCACACATTTATTATAACTCCTATTTACGAAAGTGGATGGAGGTTTAGAAAGCTCCACCTCCACCTCCACCTGATCCTCCACCTACTCCACCAACTCCTCCACCACCTCCACCTTCTCCCTTGGTGGCGGTGGTCATTCCAGTACTCAGACTGGATGATAGGATGGCGTAACCGCCGTAGTAGTGGAAGAGGTATATGTCACTCTGGTTCAGCTGGTCTTTTGGTAAGGTCAGGGACATGGATTTTCGAACCTTATCTGCTACTCCCAGGGCAGTGGCGTAGACCAGGTATTTATTCCACACCACCACTGATTCTGGAGGATACTCTTTTATTAAAGAGAAGTCCTGGAGATATTTTTTGAATGCTTCCCATTTAGCATGGTAATCAATACCTTCCTGGGTCCATCGGCCGGCGATCTTCTCTGGTAGGATCAGGGAGATAATAGCCACCAGGCCCAGAACAATGGAGGCAATAAGAGCATTTGAAGATGCAGGTATGGGACTGAATACTGAAACAAAAAACACTATTACCGCAATTACTAATCCTAAAACTCCGTAGACCTTCATGTAGGTGTCTCCAGTCTTAACGAAGAATTGATCAGTTTTCTCATTGAGGAATGTGTTCCTTAGATCATCCTCCCAGGCATCGTAGGAGTGCTTAAAGGCCTTAGCATTTTCCTGGTGTTTGAAATCCCTCTTCATCTGCTTAAGGTCCACAATATTATTGGTTGCTATCCGTTTAAAGAAGTGGATAACCTGTTTTTCAAAGGAATAAAGATCACTGATACTCTTATTTTTGATCTCAAGGTACACTTTCTTATCCTTGCCCTCTTCCTCAGTGTAGACTCCTAAATATTCCCGGTCTATAAGATCCATAATTGTGGCCTGGAAACCATTCATATCTGGAGTTCCAACTATTTTGGTGAACCCTTTACCGGATATGGCATTGACCACTGCTGGTGGGTCATTGCTAGGAAGCTCTCGCTCATACTCTCCCTGGTAACTAGTTTTTGGCTCCCTTCCATATTTAAAGTATAATATTAAGGGAGTAACAATACTTAATAGCATTAAAACTGCTAGTAAGGAGAATAAGTTGTTGTAAAAATTTATCTGGTCCTGGTATTCCTGCTGGATCTTCTCCATTTGAGGCAGCCCATCCTGGTTTATCTGCTGGGCCAGAACTGGATTGGTAAACTGGTCCTTGGGAATAGCCAGACGCACCTCGAAATAGTTTCCAGTGGATATGGTTTTTGTTGCGATTTTCAGGATGGATTCATTTAAGATGGGGTAATCATCCCAACCATCACTTAAAACATAGTATGGTGGGTTTAACCAGTATTTAACACCCTCTTTGGATTTAAGGTGCACGCGGGTGGTTAGATCTCCCACATCCACATCCCATTCTTCACCCCACGCCTTAAACTGTAATCCAGCAATATCATTGTAGATCTTTATCACGTTAATCATGTCGTACTCAATGGTTATTTCAACGTTCTTACTGGTAACTGGGGTGGTTTTCTGACTATCAGAGAACAGGTAAATCTTTAAAGACTTCATGTCACTCTTATTAGTGACCTCTAAAGTGGAGTAGGCTCCTTTGGTAGATACATTCAGGTTCTCAATTCTTTCCCCAGGTTTAAGGGGAATGTCACGGTAAACCCCATTGTAAGTACCTAAAAATGAGTAGTAAAGGGTTTCTTTAACCCTTAAGTTCCCATTTTCCTGAACATAAAGATCAACACTGGCCCGGGGAATGCTGTAACTCCGGTCATCATCTGCAGCGAAGCTAATTGCCGGGAGAACTGACAGTACAAGGATCGAAAGCAAGATCAGGGAAGAAAATTTGATTTTATCCATTATATCCTCTCTTTTGATCTGGGGGAATTTTATATCGGGTTTAGAATTCCACTTTAGGCACTGTTCTTGCAGATTCTTCAACTTCAAAGAACTCTGCTTCCTCAAAATTAAAGGTGCTGGCAATTAGGTTGCTGGGGAACATCTGACACTTGTTGTTGTACATTAATACTGTGTCATTGTAAAACTGACGGGAGTAGGCGATTTTATCCTCAGTTTCAGCCAGCTGCTGCTGTAATTCCAGGAAATTCTGGTTAGCCTTTAGATCAGGGTAATTCTCAGCCACCGCAAATAAGGATTTAAGGGCACCAGTTAACATGTTGTTAGCTTCCTGGCTTTCCTTAACAGTTTCAGCACCCATTACTGCAGAACGAGCCTGGGTAACCCTTTCAAAAACACCCTTCTCGTGGCTGGCGTAACCTTTAACTGTTTCAACTAGGTTGGGTATTAAATCTGCTCTCCGGTTCAGCTGCACATCTATCTGAGACCAGGCATTTTTAACCCTGTTTCTAAGCTTCACCAGACTGTTGTAGAGCCCGACTATCACTCCTATAATTAGGAGTACTATTATTAGAATTATTATATATAACCACATAGTTTCATCTCACAATGGATTGTTACTAAATATTATAGGTTTAACGATAAGATGTTTACCATTCCTTTTATAAACAAAATAGGGTACATCAAAGAATTTTTACGTAGAAAAAAAGGGCATTTGAGGTAAATAATTAGAAAATCATCATTTACAATTAAAAACACGTTTTTTACCATTTGACAATGTATATTCATGGATAAATTCAAAAAAAGGAGTAGGGCACTATCGTACCCTCAAGATTAATTGGTTCTAACTTTTTCAGGCGGTAAAATGGACACTTAGTGTGACATCCCCGTTGGGTGCAAATGTACTCAATGAAGTAACGTTTTTATCGTCTCTCATCAAGGATGCAGTTAAAGTATCTGAACTGGTATCTTTTTTCTGTACTTGGACTTTTACACTACCAATAATGTTACCTAAATCTATGGTTTTATCACCAGTACCATCGATGGTGCGAGTCCCTGATGAATCGGTTATGGTACCATTCCAACTACCCTGATAATTCACCACCAGCTTAACCGATGAGGACATACATCCAGATACCGCTATTACCATACACACGAATAGCACCAGCAAACCTATTTCCTTTTTGTTTAACATGTTAATTTTTCCTCCCTATTCCATGTTTTTTTCATTAAGCATGTTTTAACCTTTATTTTGATTTAAAACTGTTGATGATGGTGTCGAGGTTAGCTTTTTGGCTGTCTAATGTATTCCCCAAGTCTGATCCTCGTACTACGCAGGCAATAATATACATCATGTCTCCTTTCTCCCAGTTTATTATTTTGTACTGTGATTTATGGCCCTGGGCATTATCCCCTTCCACAATGTTCAGTGTTGCTGAAACACCATCCACAGTGACTGTGCTCTTTTGTGTTGTTACCTGATTGGTGAGGGTGTTGGTAAGATCATCTACTATACTATCTTGATTAACCCCTTCTGACTTGCTTAAAGCAAACAGCCCTACGCCGGTTACTTTCAGTCCATTGGGATCAGCTGCAAATTGGGGGTCGATAATGTAAACTGCACTACCGGTTGAGTCACTCTGGCTGTTGTTAATGGTCCAGGTTTTAGGGTAGTTCAAGGAAAAGTCATCATTACTGTAGGCCGTGGTTTCCACTTGTGGTGTGATAGATGGTGTGGAGGAGTTGGATTGGGGCATAAAATATAAGGCATATGCAGCAATTCCAATTCCAACGATAATAACTACACCAATGATAATTAAAATAATCGGTAAACTGGAAGATTTCTTTTTATCAGGTGCAGACTTAGTTGTTTTGGTTTCTGTTAATCTGCTACCGCAAGTTTCACAGAAAACAGCACCGTCCTGGTTTTTTGTTCCGCATTTTGGGCAATACATTTAAAAAAACTCCTTCTTATTCTTTCTAAAAACTCCCTATTCTTTTAATGTAATTATTTATGTGTAAATCATTAAGGGTATTCATAGTTTAAATTGTGGAAGTGATTGCATCAGGTGATTACACACCTATATTATGGCCAGTTCACCGGCACTGGTAATTTTAAATGCTTTGGGGTCGATTAAACCCATTTCTCTCAGTTCACGGATGTGATTGTAAGTCATTCCCCTGCTTATGCCTATCTTTATGGACAGGTTTTTGACGTTGTTTTCACCGGCATACAATTCCTCCAGTATGATCCTTTTGGTCTTGGATATTCCGAAGTTGAGGATGGGTAGGTCGATTATGTTTTTATCTTCCTCGGTGATGTAGACGATCTTTTCCACCATATTGTGACGGGCGTAACTTCCAAAAAGAGCTCCCAGTGCCTGGGGTTTTCTACCGCCACTGATATTTACCACGATATTGCGTCCGTGGGCGTATTCTTCTTCTATGATTTCCACTGTGTCCTGGGCAACTATCACCACGTTGTATACACTGGTGGGTATGGATTTGATTTCCAGGATTTTGCCCACAGTTTCCTGGAGCATACGCTCTGCTTCCACGATCTTATCTGGAGGATTCTCCTCTCTCAGTAGTATGATCTTATTAGGTGAGAACTGGGTAATGCAGGCCATTACCGGTTCCAGGGAATAAATAGTTGATATTAAAGTATTTTCCATTTTACCACAGGGTAGTTTTTGTTAAGGTTTTTTATTGATTAATACATTTAATTCTCCTTTAACCTCTATATTAGTGTTTTGATGTTATCTATTGAATTTAGTAATGGAATAACTCTTTTTTTATTTAACTTATCTGGTTTACTATGGTGTTGTAATTAATATAATTAATTTGTGAATGGTAAACATTAACATTTATATACAATAATGATTATATGAATGATATGTACCCACTGTGGTAATGTTAAGTATATTGGAGATTTTAATATGGGTGAAAACGTTGTAAATGAAACAAATCTAACTGATTTAACAGAAAATAAAAGATCAAGGACCATTGAACTAGCATTAGGTATTGTTGGAGGAATATTTGGATTATTTGGCGGTGTTTTTGCTTTACTGTTTATCCCTGAATTGGGATTCAGCGCCATCTTAGCTTCAGTTGTTGGGATCATTGGGGCAATATACGTTACTCGAAATCCAAAAAGGGGAGGTTTAATTCTAATAATAAGCTCAGTATGGCTTTTAATTAGTATATCATTTTTTGGTGTATTGGGTTTTATCCTACTCTTAATAGCTGGTTTAGTGGCCATATTTAGAAAATAATTTGTATAAATGATGGATTTGGAGGATAATATGAATAAAAAAGCAATAATATTGGGAATTTTAGTTTTACTTGCCGTGGTAACCATTAGTGGTTGTACAAGTTCTGGAAATAAGAATTCTGTTAATGTTACTAATTTAAAAGTGTCCAGTGAAGGCTATGGAATGTATTATGTGACCTGTGATATCGTGCCTATACAGGATACAAGTTACCTGGAAATGGTACTGGTGTGGTACGATGCAAGCGGTGCAGTAATAGAACGCAGCCCACTTGCCTGGAACATAAATGATGCCAAAGCAGGTCAAACAATTAAAGCAAGGGGTACAGCATCATTATATCAGAAAGGTTATCCTGCTAAAGTACAAGTTTTAATCTTTGACTCAAGTTTCTCCGGAGGAAGTGACAAAGGAAATATTTTCAACCAGACTATACCGGTTGGATAGTCCCTTAAACAAATATTTTCTTAATTATTTTTTCTTTTTTTTCAAGAAAAATAGGGGGAGGATTAAAATGGTTAATTTTAGGGTAATGGTGGTGGAAGACGATGGGATCATTGCCCTTGGTCTTCAATACAAGTTAGAATCATGGGGTTACACTGTGGATCCCATGGTCTTCTCAGGGGAAGATGCAGTTGAGAAATCATTCCAGCAAAAACCCGATCTCATATTAATGGACATTGGGGTTAAAGGGGAGTTAAATGGGATAGAAGTGGCTCATCAAATCAAGGAATTGAATATCCCAATTATTTACATCACTGGTTTGGATGATGAGATTGTAACCCAAAAGGCAATGGAAACAGTTCCCTATGCCCTCTTAAAAAAACCAGTGAACAATGATGTGTTAAAAAACACTATTCAATCCGCTCTGGAAGAATTAGATAAATGAAAAGGGAGTAGGTGATTTAATGGAGGAATTAATTGCTAATTACTTGCAACACATGGAGTTGGGAGAAATCCAGGAACATAAAAGCATGTCAGTATTCCCTCTCTACAATAAGGGAGACAATGGACTGTACATCACCCTTAAGGAAGCATTAGAGGCAGATCTTTTAACCATCACTGAAGTGGATAACTACGGTTCAGTACCAGAATTGAAGGTGATAAACCAGGCCACTGTCCCGGTTTTGTTATTGGACGGGGAGGAACTGGCTGGCGCCAAGCAGAATCGGGTTTTAAACACCACCATACTCCTTAAAGAGAAGTCAGAAACTATTATTCCAGTAAGTTGCACTGAACAGGGGAGGTGGAGTTACAACTCCCTGAAATTCACAGAATCCGGGAATCTGGCATCCCTCATGGTACGCCGACATAAGTCCGCCTCAGTGAACCAGTCACTAAAAAAAAGCGGATTATTCCGTTCGGACCAGAGAATGGTGTGGGATGGTATAGATGAAATAAGTCTCAAATCAGGTGTAAAAAGCAGGACACGGGCAATGCAGGATGTTTACCAATCCCTGGAGGAGGATCTGAGGGAATATCACCTATCATTCCCGGTACGGGATGGGCAGAAAGGAATCCTGGTGATGGTTAAGGGGGAGGTTATGGGTCTGGATATTGTATCCTGTAGTATTGCCTACCTTAACCTCCACCGTAAACTACTGAAAAGCTATGCCCTGGAAGCAATTCTCATGGAGGGGGAAGATGAAGATGGATTCAATGGATTGGATAAGGCTAAGTCATTCCTGGATGAAGCAAGCCTATCCATGGATGAGAAGCATGAGTCAGTGGGTTATGGATGGGATCATCGTCTGGAAGGCCCAGGAATACTGGGTTCATCCTTAACTTATCAGGACCAAGTGATTCACACTGCACTGTTTAAGAATATCCCTGATGAAAACCAAAAAATGTCTATTTACCGGCAACGGAGGAGTTTTAGGATGTGAAATTTTATAACTCATCCTAGAACTTTATTTTGAATAATATTTTTATCACCATCAGTCCCTGATTAGAGTTAAAAGAATTAGTAAGGGTAAGATTCCACTTATCAGATTCAAAAGGCAACTGGCCACGTCTCCGGCTATGAGGTTACCAATTACCAGGAAAAAAACCCCAATAAAATAGAGGACCAGAAAGTAGGGATTTATATTTTTATCCTTCGAAACTGCGGTTTTGTAAAACTGAATTATCCATCCAATGGTGACCAATATTAATCCGGCGATAAAATACATATAATTCCCTCTTTAATGATTGTTTAATGTTAGTTAGAAGTTATTTTAGTCAATTAATTAATATTTCTTTTTGATTTAATCTATGTAATGTGGTTAGTCAGATTTATTTTTTCATTTCAAAGATTTTCCATTTACAAATCACATTTGGTAGAGATTTGGGTGTAAACTTGGAATAACTACTTTTAAGGTAAATGCTTTATTTAGTAAACAGAGCCTTAAAATAAGGTAAAACAGAACAGTTGGTAAATGAACAAACTGTTCGGATGCTTATATTTTTAGGGGGATTATCATTTTTTAAAGAGCCCCTGATTTATTGAATTCTAAAACAATTGGAGTATTTCTAAAATGGTTTATGATATAATATTACCGGCCATACCCTTTATTGGAGGGTATGCATTGACTTACAGTCTTTACAAAATGAATCTAATTAAAAGATCAATCCATATCAACTTGTGGAACCTGATCATTCTATTATCCTTTATCATATCTGGAGGAGCGGGTTTCCTTCTCCTTATATTTATGGAACTGGGCATTAAACTGCCCATTAATCAGCCTTTACTTTACTGGCATGTTGAGTTAGGGGTGACCCTGGCCCTGGTCACTATTTTCCACTTCCACATTTACTGGAAGTCAGCAAAGACCATGTTCATAGCGGCAAAAAGGAGGTCTAAAAATAAAACTTAAGGAAAAGTTTATCACCGCACTTACCTCTATCCCCCTTATTGCCGGGGCTACCATGTCCGGTGCATGTGCTCTAAGCTGTCCCTATGGTATAAGCTGCACTGCTCCGGGACAATGCCCCAGATACGTAGATGCAGGTGGGGATGGTATATGTGATCTGGGACAGCCCACTACTTCCAGTTCCAGTGCAGAAAGCACATCCTATGATAATGATGGCAGTTCAGCTTACACCCCCCTGGATCAAACTGACACGTCCAGTAGTGTGTCATCAGAATCCGTGCCAAACAGTTCTGATAATATCAGTGCAGTGGCTGACCCTGGAAACGGTATGGATAACGGTAGTATACCCGATGAACCCCAGTATTTCACCCTCCCTGTAAGTATGCTTCTTATTGGACTTTACCTAATAACTCATTTCCTATTCAGTAAAGGTATACTCAGCCGACAGAAACACCGCAGAATCTGGAACCTTCTAATCACCGCTGGAATGGCAGGTAGTGGAATTACCGGCATATTATTAATACTATTCATAAATCTGAGTATAAAAACTGCTTTAAATCCCTCACTGACTTTCTGGCATGTGGAACTATCGATACTGATGGTTATTGCCACAATAATACACCTGCATCTTTACAGAAAACCATTCAAGAACATGTTCCGGGTTCTCTTTGGAGTGAAAAATTTTAAAGTGTCTAAAAAACCAGCTTCCATCCTGGCAGTGGTGATCTTAATCACTGTGGTAGCGGTATCTGGACAGTATTTAAGTTCATCCCTGGATGAAGGTGGGAAAGTTAACACCGCTGCTAATATTACCTCCAATAACACCACTAACAGTAATCAGGAACAGGACTCACAGGAAACATCCACCAACAGTGTTCAAAGTCCATCTACCAGTGATGTTCAAACCTACGACACATCTGGAGATTTAGAGGAGACAACCACTACTACCAAGTCTGGTGGGGGTAAAGGTAAAAACAGGTCTTGAAGCGGAAAGGGTGTTTTAATTCACTTTTCCATTTCTTTTTTTATTAAATAAATTCCTTTTTCAGATATCACTTTTTTTAAATTAAATTTCCTTTTCTTAGGTATCACCTTTTTTTGAATTCTCCTTTTTAGGATTAAAAAAATTTTTCATTAAAATTTTTCAATCCTATTCCAAAGGATAATATTAGTGTCCTATGAATTGGTATAACAGTGATGGGTTTAAAAAATAATCAGGGTACCGTAGGTTTGGTTCCCCCTGCTGGATTGGAGCAGAATGTTCTGAAATCACAGGCATCACAGGTTCTTCGTTCAGGTTGTGGATTCCAGGAATTTTGAATACCACACCCATCCACTTCACAGTTAATGTTTTCCTCAATATCTCCCACCACACTATCAAAGGCCCTTAAAGATTCATGTAAGGAGTCATCTTCAATGGGTATTATCCGGATTGAACGCAGGTTCTGATAGGATTGAGATAGATCAGGTGGGCTTGTTCTGGATTTCCAGTTCATCAGTAATTCTAGATCGTCACCATCCGGCATGATATCAGTTTGATGGTTTATAACTTCCCCTTTAAGTTCCTCCAGGTCCTTTTTAAATCTGTGGAGTTCGTTGATGTAGAAAAGTATTCCCACCAGAACTGGTTTAGAATCTGGTTGTAGGGAACGGAGCCAGGCATAGGTCTGTACCTGCCACTGGTGATGTAACCATGATGGAGACCCAGGGACCGGTCGGTTCATACCCTTGTAATCCACAATGATCTCATAGGAGTCCAGTTTCCGGATCTTCTTTTTAAATTCAGGGTTACGGTGGAGATATTTTATTATAAGATTATCCGGGGTGGCCTCCTCCAGCTGCACTGAACTTAAAACATCCACAATACCAGTGACACCGTAATAATTGGAACGGCTGACATCCTTCTGGTAACGGGGCATGTCCCGTATACCCTTAAGCCTTACCTCGGCATCATCAATTAATGGGAATAAATGAGGTCCCCAGGTGTTAATGGCCTTCTCCGCTCGGATGCTGGCCACCAGTTTATGAGGATGATGGTGGTCTGGGCAGAGTCCAGGGTTATCATTTCCACCTTCAAAGGTACAGAACAGGTTTGGTGGAGGGTTCAGTCCCCTGGATCTCATTCTCTTATTGATTTCCAGTTCTACCGGGCGGATCTGGGTTTCCCAGTCCCAGGGGAAGTCCTTCCAGTGGTGTTCATCCCAGCGGAGGTAAGCTTCTTCCATAACCCCGTGGATGAAGTTACCGAACCATAACTGAACTGGCATGGAAGGGGGTAGTGTGGCCTTATTCTGGTAACGGTACTGTAAAGGGCATGTCAGATAGGATAACAGGTCCCCGGTGAGACTGTATTCTGGTATAATATAGGGTTTGGAGCGTACAGATAAAGACATGGGATACACCTTTTTTTTTTAGATATGTTTTATATTTTCCAAACGTGGCCAGTGCCATTTACCATCTCGGGACCAGCCTGTAGCCACGTTTGCTATTCTTCGAGGTCCCTGCTTGGTATGATAACCATCCTTGACACTCTCTAATCCCACCAACAAAAGAACATCCTGAGGGCGGCTGAAGGCCACAAAATACTGTCTTATAAGGTCATCAAAGGCCCGGTCACGAGGGGATCTATCAGGTTCCTCCAGGGGTGAGCAAGTTCTGAGTTCATCTTCCATGTTGCAGGGTTTCCCACCCTCACGGGGGAATCGTTTGAATTCCTGGGCAGGGTAATTTTTTGAAAAATCCGAACCAACATCCACAATAACCAGGGGAAATTCCAGTCCCTTGGCCTGGTGGATGCTCATAATGTTAATCCGGTCGTCAGGAAGAGTTTCCAGTAGCCCCTCATCCACCTCTATGGCACCAGTGGCTAAAGGCACCAGTATGTTCCATATGGCCTCCCTCACCGAGGCCTGGTTCAATTCTTCATCATCATAATGGAGTATTTCACCCCCGAAATTGTTGAAGATACCAGTCTGGGACATGGTACGGGTCACCGCCTCCAGGTACACCAGACTCTCCACATCATTCTTAAGGTGAGGTATCCAGGTTACCAGTTGATAGGTCAGTTCAATCAGGGGTACATTGCTCTTCCATTTACTCCTACCAATGGGTGTTCTGTTTTGCCAGGCATCAACAAATCGTTTAAGGGATAATGGCTTGACTGGTTCCGGGTCTTCTTCCCAGTATTCCCTGGCTTTATTCCTCCATACAGCGAAGTTGTGTTTAGCCTGGCTGGGTAACTTCTCAATGGTATCTTGTACCTGGCACTGGGGGTCAATACATTCCATGATCAACCCGCAGAGCAGGGCAGTTTGCCAGGCTCTTTCCAGGTCACTTCCCCGGGGATTGAAAACATTAAGGTCATATTTCTGGAGATTTTTTCTTAAAAGTAAGGGTAATCGGGGTTTACCACTACTGGATAATTCTAATGGTGAGCTCATGAGTACTGATAAATCAGCAGGACTTCCTTCATCGGGATCTGCCTGGATTATGAATTTTTCCCCTTCGTGGGAGAAGGTGTATCCATCATTCAGTACTTTATGGATGAACTCGGATAGATCATGGGCCAGGGTGGGAAGATCATCACGGAAGAGTCCCATCACCGGGAAGTCAATGTAATCATTTTTCCTTCCAGCTTCAATGGATGGTTTACCCTTCACCCGGGCTGGCTGGAACCTGGGATCTAACTGGCAGAACTGGTTGCAAATTTCCACAATGGTCCTGGTGGACCGGTAATTCTGTTTCAGGTAGATGAGCTGTGGGGTAATGTTAAGTTTTTCAGTTATCCTGGTTTGGTAGTTGGTGAATAGATCCACAGTGGCTCCTCTGAATCGGTAGAGGGACTGGTCATCATCCCCCACAACAGTAAGGCTACCACCATTATTTAGGGCATGTTTAGCCAGCTGGAAGTATATCCTTTCCTGGAGAAGGTTGGTGTCCTGGTATTCATCCACCAGTACCATTTTTAGAGTGGTGGTGAATTTATCCAATTTTCCCTTAATGAGCTGGTCCAGGAATTCAGCTTCCAGGGAGGCAAAGTCATAGAGCAGGTTATCTCGGAGGTACTGGGTGTAGTAGGCCACTGATTCCAGGGCCAGTAGAAAGCCGGGGTGGTCCTTGTTTTCCAGGAGCTGGTTCCAGTATACCTGGTCATAGTATAGCCGGTCCTTTATCTCCAGGAGGTTGCGTGCCATTTCTGGAGTGTTAAGTCCCCAACTGGTACCCCGTAATCCTTTAAGATATTCTCGTAAGTCATCATTGTGGTGTTTATCACCATCGAATAATCCGATTCTGAGCATCAATCCACTGGCCACGAACTCTTCAATAACCACGGGTGGTGGTGCTCCAGGGTCGCGGTGGGTTCTGAGCACATCCTCGGAGATACTGTCCAGGGTCCCGGTTATGATCTGATTGAAGTCTAACCCCCTTAGATCTGGATGTAGGTCTTCAAGTTCAGGATCCTCCAGGAGAACTTGTCTTATCTCGTCTCCCCATGAAAGGATTCTGGAGCGTAACTCGTTAGCTGCCTTTCTGGTGAAGGTTGTGGCTAATATGGATGAAGGGTGAACATCATCCACGTAGATGAATTTCAGTATCTTCAAAACCATGACCGTGGTTTTACCACTACCCGGTCCAGCCACCAGAAACTGGGATTGGGTGAGGGGTGCACTTATGGCCTGGTTCTGGTCCGGGTTGTCCTCTGCCCTTATCCGTCGGTTTAAGTGTTTAGTAACAATGTCCTGGTATGTTTCCCATAAAATCAATTGATAACTCCCCATTACCAAGTTCTAATGTAATATGTAGTATTGATAGGATCATATTTAACATAAAATTGTTTTGGGGAGAAATATTATTCAAAAGTAACCCTCCCTAAAAAAAGCTTATAAATGATTCATTGTTTATTCTAAAAATTGTTAATCCATAGGAAGAAAATTAGCATTAAGTGAGTGAGTTGTATTTATCCACATCACAGGTTATCACAATGATCTGCTGGCTTATTGAGTATTTTCCAGTATAAAACTCAATTTTCGATAGAATTAAATAAACTAAGAACTGATCTATACATGGTGAGGGTATGACCGAGATTGACAAAGAAATCATCCAAATAAAATTTCTGCTTGAAAAAATAGAGGGTATTATTGATTCCCGGCTTATCGGAGAGGAAGATCCTGAAGAAGATGAGATTAAAGAAATCATTGATTTCGAAAGTAGGAAAAAAGCCGGAGAACTTGAATTAAATGAGATATAAAGTTTTTCTAGATAGAAAAGCCCTCAAAAATTTGGAAGATATTGAGTCAGATATTTCTGATTCTATTATGAATCGAATTATTAAACTAAAGGATGGATTTTTGCCAGATCTTGATATTAAAAAGCTTAAAGGGTACTCTAACCATTACCGTTTGAGAATTGGCAAATATAGAGTTCTTTTTCAACTACAAAAAGATCACGTGATCATCATTTATGCTATTTTACCCCGTAAAAAAGCTTATAAATGATCTCATTATTTATTCTAAAAATGGTTAATCCATAGAAATAAAATTAGCATTAACCACTGAGTTGTACTTATCCACATCACAAGTCACCAGCAAAATCTGTTTTTCTTATATTGTTAATAGTGACAATTGAATAATATTAAATACTAAAATATTAATATTATATTGCAATTAAGCCATGATAAAATGAATAAATTATTTATACAATTGAATACATTTTTTATTCATGTTAAGTAAGTTATTCACTTCCAAAACCAGGACCAAAATTATCACCCTATTCATGTTAAATCCAGGTGATGAATTCTATGTACGTGAAATAACCAAAAAAATCCATGAAAACATAAATTCAGTACGGAGAGAACTGTCCAATCTGGAAGATATGGGTCTTTTAGTAAGCAAGAAAGCTGGTAATCTTAAATATTACACGGTAAACAAGAGTTTTTATCTTTACGATGAACTTTATAGTATGGTTATGAAAACAGAAGGTGTAGCTAAACTATTAAAGGAAAATACGAAAAAATGGGGTCAGATAAGTTTGGCTTTCATTTATGGATCCTTTGCCTCCAAAAAAGCTAGTCATAGTAGTGATATTGATATTTTCTTGGTGGGAACTGTAAGTGAAGATGTTTTAATTAGGGATTTAAACTCTTTAGAAAGAAAGCTGTCGCGTGAAATAAATTATGTAATATTATCCCAAGGAGAATATCAGGAAAAAATTGAAAATGATGATCCATTCATTAAGGAAATACTACGAGAACAAAAAATCATGATTATAGGTGAAATGGATGTTAAATAAGCTGGAAGATGAAGGTTACATAAAAAGGTTACCAACCGATCCCCGGAGGGTTGAAAATTCACTTAATTTAGCCAAAAGAGATTTTCTAACTGCTAATAAAATGTTAACTGATGAAAATTATGACTGGGCTTTTAACATTGCATATAACTCCATGCTGCAATCTATTAGAGCCTAATGTTTCACATGGGATATAGACCATCCAGCAGAAATTCACATATAGCGGTGGTCAAGTTTACAGAAACCGTCATGGGTGAAGATTATTCAATTTGTATGGACCGGATGCGCCGTAAAAGACATCGGGCAGTTTATGACCGGACTGGATTCATATCAAAATCTGAAGCTCATAATGTGGTTACTAAGGCATCAATACTAATTCAAAAAGTTAAAAATAGGATAAATCCGTGAATAGGATATCGATTAAGATTTTACTCTACCGAAATAAAGTTAGCATCCTTCAATGAATTATATTTATCCACATCACAGGTCACCACGATTATCTGCATGTTTCTTGCATTCTCCTCCAGTATTTCCAGGGCATGATGCATCCGCACCGGGTCAGTGTTCACCAAGGGGTCATCCAAAACCACCAACTGCTGCTCATCACCACTTAAAATATTCCCCAGTGCCAACCGGAACAAACACCAAACCTGTTCCTGGGTACCGAATGATAAAAGATCAAGGGGTGCCTCCTCCCCACAAACCTCAATAGAATCCGGTTTCATCTCTCTACTAAAGCTTAGTGAGTATTTGGGTCCTAAAAGTTTCTCCAAATCACCAGTGACCTGTTGACGGATGGGTTCCGAGAGTTCACTGATAGTATTCTCCCGATAGAAACTGGTTAGATCAAATAACAGTTCCAGGGCCTGGGCCTCGGTATCCAGTTCACGTTCTCTACTTTTGAGTTGTTCCAGCTTTTCCTCAAGCAGGTTCGTATCTCGGGATTGATTGATTAAGATTTGGAGCTCGCTATCCCAACGTGCCATTTTAATTTTCTGGTTTTGGATATCTTCTTCCAGTCTTTGCACCTTGGTTTTAAGTCCTTCATATGCACCGAGGGGTTGTTTTTCCTTTTCATCTATTTCATCCTGGTAAACCTGCCAGGCCCTCTTTTTCTGATCAAGTGTTACTGATAACTGGTTCAGTTGTTGTTGTCTTTCTTCCTGGCTGATACCATCCGATTCTAAACGTTTCAAACCTTTTTTGATCTGGTCCAGGATCTGGGCTTTACCATGGATATCAGTTTTATACTGGTGGATGTTTTTTTCCAGTTCCTGAACCAGTGTTCTATTGGCATCCATATCATTATTTAACTGGTCCCTTTCCTGGCCCAGTGTTTTTAATTCCCCTTCCAGCTGGATGATTTTACGGGAAAGATCCTCCCTTACCTGTGCTTTATCCCTACTTTCACATTCTGAGTAGGGAGAATCATCTGGGATTTTACTCCACTTTAGTTTAATCGTATTTTCATATTCAATGATCTCCTTTTGAAGTTCCTCCCTGTTCTTATCTGTTTTTTTAGACAATTCGGATTCAATCCTCTTTATATCATCTTTTTTGGTTTTTTTCCTGATGATTAAACTTTTCAGTTCATCAATATCCTCACTACCAAAGGGAGCTACCAGTTCCTGGTAAAGGAGTTCCATTTTCTCCAGTTCCGCCTTCATTACCCGGACATCTTCACTGCCACTTTTAACCTCCAATTCCCCCAAGTGATCAATTTTTATCTTCAGGGATTGGTTGGCAGTCCAGGAAAATGATTCATCCTTTTCCAGAAAGAAAGGAGTGATTTCACTGTCCAGGGTTATATCACCAGACATCTCCACTTCCGGCGAAATATTTAAAACCAGACCCATGGCCTCCAGGCTGATCTGGGTTTTTTCAATATCCTTTTGGAGTTTTTCAATCTTCTCCATCTGATTAGTTGTAGGGGCGATGATGGTGCTTAATTCTTCCTGGGTTCGGTACAGATTCTGGTATAAATCGTCTATTTCCTGGAAGCGTTGTTTGAGGGATTCCAGGGCCTGTTCATCCATTACCGTGGTGTGGGCAATACCCACAATACTCTTCTCCCCATTGGCCTGGTCCATCTTCTGGGTGATTTCACTCAGGCTGTTCTTTTTGACCTGAATCATCTCCTTTAAGTTATCCAGTTCAGTCTCCAGGGGATTCAGTAAAACTTCCATTTCATCCTTTTCTTTAGTTACCTGGTCAATTTCCAGGTAACTATCAACGATGTCACCAATTTTCTGGTTAAGGGTTTCAAATTCGGTGTTGATTTCCTTTATCTCCCGTTCCAGTTCTTCCCGATTATTCTGGTGTTCCTGGGCAGCTTCCACTTCCCCGGCAAGTTTATCCCGTTCCCCAGTAGCGGCCTGTAGGTTGGCCTGGTTCCGGTTGAGTAGAAACTCAGTATCTTCAATTTGACGGATCAATTCATCCCTTTTAGTGTTTTGGAGTAGGGATTGAGATAGTTCCCCCTGCAGGTTGTTAATCTCGTCCTGGACTTTTTTCAGCTGGCTACCCTTTTTCAGGGTCCTGGTTTTCTCGGTGTAGATCTCTAAAAAACGGGAACGAATACTGGATAAGACTATTTTTTCAGTGTCTGATTCAATTGTGGCACCCACCATGGCCTGCAGGGATGAAAGGGTTTCATCATTTAGGTCATCACTGATGATTGGTTTTCCCTGAACCATCCACAGGGTCTGTCCCAAACCCCACTGCTCTGGTCTGGTGTCACCCCTACCGGGTAATGCTCCGCCCACCAGTTGGATCAGTTCCTTATCAGCACGGTCACCTTCGGCGATCTTCTTCCAATTGTTTCCATCCATTTTTTCCAGGATGCTACGTTTTTCCTGGAATCCTTTGCTGATCCGGTATTTTTCCCGGTTTTTGGTGAAGGTTATGGTGGATCTTGGTTGGAGTGATGTTCCCCATGGTTTCAGGGATTTGATACGGGCCGAGCTACTGGTGTGCTTGGAGTAGAAGGTGGTGATCAGGGAGTCCATAAAGGTGGTTTTACCACTTTCATTGGCACCGTGGAGGATGTTCAAACCGTCCTGGAGCTGGATTTCCCGGGGTTCGGCAAATTTTTTCCAGTTTTCCAGGTGGATAGTTTCCAGTTTCATGGTGAAGCCTCCTTGATCATCTGGTACATTAAAAGAAAGGCCCGGTTAAGGACTTCTGGGGATAAACCCTCCACCAGGTCCTGGTCCCTGAGCTGGTTGAATATCTCCTGGGTTCTGAAGCTGCTGATATCAGCATAGTCCTGGATTTCAGGCTGGGTTTTCATCAATGCGGTGAGGGCCTCGAAGGTCTGGTTAACCACCACCCCCTCGGGTAGCAGTGCTTTGAGTTCCAGGAGGTTGGGTTTAAGGTACAGTTCATCCAGGGAAACCTGGAGTTTTAAAAAATAATCATGGTAATGATCCTCTAACTGGGAGAGGTAACTGATGGTTTCCTGGTCAGTCACTCCCCTGAGTTTGAGATAGATAACTTGATTTTCTGGTTCGGTGATGCTTTTAAGTTCTGCTTCCAGGTACTGGGCATCAGGAAGACCAGTGATCTCTTCTCCACGTTTCTGCCAGATGAGAGCACCCACCCTTATAGGGGTTATCTTTGGAGTGCTGCCTGGTGCATCGATCTCCACCAGCAGGGTCTGACCACTCTGGTCTTCCCCGAATTTAGTGGTTTCCGGGGTTCCAGGGTACACGGTACGGTTGATTCCATTCTTATCTGGATGCTGGAATAGTGAGTGCCATTCACCCAGGGCCAGGTAGTCCAATCCGGATATCTGGGTTCTATCCGGGGGTATGGGGAAGTTAGCCTCGTCAATGAAACCTACCTGGAGGTTGCCATGGGCCACTCCAATGTTTATCTGGTTGGATTCATCTTGAGTTTTAATCCACTTTGTGGGGTCTTCCTGGGATTGTTTTTGACTCACTGGGCAGGGGTAGAGGGTGTAGTTACCAGTAATCACTGGTTTGTTCTCCTGGAAGATGGTCAGGTTGTCCACACTTTCCCATACTGGGTCATAGAATAGGGAGTCCCTGGTGAGGGGGTCGTGGTTACCGGGAAGTACATAAACCGGGATGGGGGATACTTGTTGGAACATCTGGCTAACTTCTCCCACTAAGTTACGGTCCACCTGGTTACTGTCCAGGAGGTCCCCGGCAATTAAAACAAAATCAACATCATTATCCCTGGCAATTGTTAGAATTTTTTGGGCGGTTTTTAACCTTATATCCCTTGCCTGTTGAGCTTTATCCCCTAACTGTTTGTATTTTAACCCCAGATGCCAGTCGGCAGTGTGTAAAAATTTCACCAAAGACAATCCCCCAAAGATCTTATCATACGTTATTGATTAGTTGGTATTATCTAGGTATATATTTATTGGTACTGGATATTGTGATGATCTGTTTTTGGATTAACTGAGTTATGTGGTAAAATAAAAATCAACAGAATAAAAGATAAATTCATAAATAAGAAATAAATCACATTAAAGATAATAATAAATACTTCACGGAGTGGTTAAAATTAAATATAAAGGGATAATATCATTTTTAATACTCACTCTGGTACTTTCTGGTGTGGTGGCCGCAGCAAATTCTGTGAAGTCTTTCCCTACCACCGAACCAGCACCAGTACCCTACACTAGCAGTGTAACCTCCACCTATCTTTTACCCCCTTCGGGGGCTGGTTTTATTGTGGGTTACTATATAAACCCCAGTGTCACACCCCTGTCCAAGATCAACTTCACTGAATTGGAAAAATCTGGAATTACCGATATATACGTTCGAGTTAGTAATGATAATTATGCATCAATACTGCCTGATGCTAAAAAAAGGGCTGATGCCGTGGGGATAAAAACCCACGCCTGGGTATTCCCTGGATTTAGGTATGCTCCAGAGGTGGCGGGTATGAATATCGGGGTTCACCTGGATGTGGAAACCTACGATATGCCCTCATATATACCAGAGATCAAGGCTATGCAGGAAGCCACCCAGGGAGTGACCTTCTCCCTATGCGTGAAACCGGAAATATGGGATGGGAACCAGTATTACAATCGTATAGTGCCGTTGTGTGACTACATCGTCCCCATGCTCTATATAGGTGATTATCCCCATGGATTGTCTGGTTTGAAATACTGGGCCTGGATATACAACATTCTCTATCCCCGGAAAATAGTGGCCGGACTGCAAACCTACCAGTCCTACCAGAACACAACCCCTGTGAGTAAAGGCACCTTGTATTCAGAGATCAGGGCAGTGCAACCCAATACCCGTGGGGTTATCCTGTTCAGGTACGGTTTATCCAATTTTAGTGATTAGTTTAATGTAGAAGTGGATAATATGAAACCTTCTCCCGGAATGAGTAACACTACCCGGATTCTGATAGTGGTGGTGATTATCTTAGTTGCAATCATAGGTATTGCTGCGGCAATGATACTCTTAACTAAAGAACCCCTTGCCAACAATACCACCAATAATACTAATAAAACTGGTAACTTCACACCACAGAGTACCACAACTACCAATAACCAGACTAAATCCTCAGAGTCTTCAGATATTGAAAATTCAGGGTTTAATGGTGTGGATTTGAATGGTTACCGGTTGGTGGATGTGAGAAGATCCAGTGACACCGGTAATGTACGTTGCCGGCTCTGTGGAGAGTGGGCTGTTTTGAGGACAGTTTATGAATACGAAAACAGTGCCGGAGAGAGGATAATGATTGGAGAAAATTATTGTACAGGCTGTGGTGGGACCTGCAAGGACTACTGGCAGAAGGGAAAATGGTCTGATCTTTAATCCTTAAAATATCTAAAAATAATCCCTACGTGGGAAGTCTGGATGTAAACGCCATTACAGGTGAAACCGCAGGGTAGCGGTAAAGGTAGTAAAAAATAAAATATTTATTTTCTTTCTTTTATTTTAGAGGCTCTCTGTTTCCAAATAGTAATCATTGGCTTTAAGTTTGTAAATCTTTACATTAACTAAATAATCCCCTATATTATGTAATTAGGTTGTAAATTTAATTTTATCAATAAGTAAATTTCCTTGAACCGATTATTCGTTGATATAAACTTTATATTAAGTGTTTTTATTTATATCGGCGAAATAAAATGGTTAAATGATTTAAAAACTGAAAATAACAGGATTAATGGTGTTTAAAAATTTATTTTATGAGGAGTAATTCACTAATTTTATTAATATGTAAATTAAAATAAGTAATAATTACTTTCAAGGCACCGAAAGATGTATAGTAAGTTTACTATAATATTATAGTATATTTACTATAATGGTGTTGTTATGAAAGACAATAAACTGGAGATACTGATAAAACTCATTGAACAGGGCGATAATCTTCCAACTATCCGTAAAATATCCTTGATGACAAGTATTAGGTATACTAATGTTTATAACATAATTAAAAAGCTTGAAAAAGAAAATATAGTAGATTTAGAAAAAACTGGTAATGCATACCGTTGTAGGCTACAGAAAACCCCTAATCCATTAATATTCAGTGCAGAGTATGAAAGGAGAGAGTTATTAACAGAAAATAGTGATTTTAAAGTTCTTCAAGAAAAATTAAACAATCTACCCTTCCCCTTCATTGCCTTGTTGTTTGGTTCATATGCCAAAGGAAAGGCTTCGGAAAATTCTGATATCGATCTGATGGTTATTGCAGAAAGTGCTCGGGAAAAAGAGATTGAAAGAACATTATCCATTCTTCCCCTGGATATTCATTTAATATTTTTCACCTATGAAGAATTCATGATGATGATTAGTAGTAATGAATTCAGTGTTGTTTTGGAGGCGACCAAATACAACGTGATCTTAGTGGGTATTGAAGATTACTACCGGGTGATGAGAAATGCTGGACGAGGAACGAATAAAAGAAGCAAATAACAATGTAAAAAGATATTTTAAGGAAAAGTTAATCATTAGGAGAGATCCAGAAACTGACATAATTAACACCTTTAGAATCAACTCTGAAGACAGTTTAAAGGTTGCTGACTATATTTTTAGAGAAAATTTATCATCTTTGTGATTATTGTGACTTCGTATTATTCCATGTATTACATTGCTAATGCCGTGCTTTTTAGTTTGGGATATAAAGTGGGTGATAGAATCTCTCACAAGGTAACTAGTGATGCTTTAATTGTGTTCATAAGGGATAAATTGGCAAAAAACATCTTAGAAGATTATGAAACGGCTAAAAGAGAGGCAATGGATCTAAACAATTTGAGTGATGAGCTAATAGAAAGTTTCGATTACGAGAGAAAGAAGAGATCGGCATTTCAATACGATATGAATACAGTTGTAAAAAGAACCAAAGCTGGAACTTCCCTAGAAAGGGCTAAACAATTTAATTTTCAATTGACAAAGCTTCTAGGATAATCATATAATCTTAATAAATCCATTTACTCCCTCTTATATCTCTGATTTATTGTACGGGTAATTATGGGGATTGGTTTATGTGTAAGATTTTAATTAAATATTAAAGTCTAAAAATTAGGAAGTGGATGATTATCATAATTTCACAAAAAGAGGAGGTGGGAATGTCATCATTCGCCTTTGAATGAGTATCCATCTATATCAGGTCTCAAATCAGTGAATACGATCCCGATACTAGTATTACTCCATTTTATGGTGGTCAACATACTCTTGTAAGGCTTCGGCAATCCCTTCAGACCGTACCTGGTATCCTTCTTTCTTTAACACTTCATCCAAGTTATTTACAAGTTCATCTGGTAATGTCATACTTATTCTCATATGGTCTCCCTCCTTGCTTAATATCTATTATATAATAATTAATAAGTTAATAAATATTTCGATTAGAAGGCATAATTGTATAAAAAAATATTTTTTTGATAATGAAATATTAGAGAAGTAAAAAATCAGAATAGTTCTATTTTTTCAGGAATAGTATTGTCTCTAAACTTATAAATAATCTAAAATATATAATTTTTAATATGAAAAGGGAGATTAGGGAACAAGTTGAAAAATTCCTGGAAAAACAGGATGCAGTTGTACTGTCCTACCTTTTTGGATCTGTTGCCCAGCAAAGAGCGGGTAAACTTAGTGATGTGGACCTGGCGGTCTACCTTGATGAAACTCTTAATAGCTATGAAAAGTTTGATCTGGAACTTGAACTCTTATCTGACCTGGGAGATATCATCTGCACTGACCGGGTGGATCTGGTGGTGATGAATGATGCACCCATTTCACTCAATTTTGAAGTAATAAAGGCTAATCATCCACTTTTTATCCGAGATAAGGATCTTAAAGTTGATTTTGAACATTATATTATGTCCAGATACTTGGATCGTCAGTTCTACAACCTCAGATGGGCTGATGATTTAATTAGAAAAACTGCTAACCGAATCAAATGAAAACCAGAGAAAAGGTTGCCCGGAAAATAAAGAATATGCAGAGATATGTTAAGTTCTTAAGGGAGCACTCTGCCAGTGAAGATGATTTATTAAAGGATTACCTCTTAAAATCAGCCATTGAACGTAATCTTCAACTGGCCATTGAATCTTCTCTGGATATAGGAGAAGTTATAATATCCTCTGCTAATCTGGATAAACCCGAAGATTACCCTAGTATAATATTAATTCTGGGGAAAAACGGAGTGATTCCCATGGACTTTGCCCAGGAGTTTCAAGAGGCAGCAAAACTCAGGAATATACTGGTACACATGTACACTGATGTTGACCCGACAGTGATAGCCAGGATATTAGAGAAAAATCTGGATGATTTTGATGAATATGCACGTTATATTGCCATTTATTTGGAATCCGAGCATGAATGACTTGTGATATTGATGTAAATAAAAAAAATCACGTGACTCGTAATCATGTATTGTGTATCTTAATATGAAAAATTAAGTGTTTCCATTCCTGTTTTTATCCAGATATTTCCTGGTAACCTCTTTATCAAAATCAGAAATATAATCATTATCCTGGATTTTTCGGTATTTTTCAAATTCTTTGGAGGCAATCTCTTTAGCTACTGCTTTTGTAACTTTACCCGGATTTTTTAGGATGTCATATTCGTTGAATTCTAAGAATTTATCTAACCTTGATACCCAGTCCTCCATGGACATGAGTTTATGTCTCGTAGCTTGATTCTCTGCATAGTCCAGGTACATGTAAACGATACGATTCAATTCTGAAATCTCTTCCTGGGATAAATAGTTTTTAGCAACCCCAGTGTCTGATTTTAAGATTTTACCTTCTGGTGCATTCTTCCAGGTGGTGAGGCCCATATTCTTTTTGGTGCTGTCAGCTCTTTCTGATATGATTTCTGCTGCAGTGTGGTGAGTTATGGCCCAGTGAAGTTTATTTTGAACAGTTGCATAAAAGGTTCGGGTAATCTCAGCATCTTTATTATAATCAAAACTGCACTGTGCATAAATGTCAGTTATTTTCTGGTAAAATCTACGTTCACTGGCCCGGATTTCACGGATCTTTTCCAGTAATTCATCAAAATAGTCTCGACCAAAACGGGTCCCGTTTTTTAAAAGATCTTCATCCAAAACGAAACCTTTAGTTATAAATTGATTTAAGACGTTAGTAGCCCAAATACGAAATTGCGTAGCCTCTTTAGAGTTCACCCGATAACCTACAGCAATAATTGCATCCAGATTATAAAAATTAATATCTCTACTAACTTCTCTATTACCTTCTTTTTGAACTATTAGGAAATTCCTAATAGTTGACTTTTCAGATAATTCACCGGTTTGAAATATATTTTTCAAGTGCTCATTTATGGTTGGTGTTGTCACATTAAAGAGTTCTGCCATGGTTTTTTGTGTGGACCACATGGTGTCATCTTTTAGGAGAACTTCGATGGTTGCCGCACCTTCATCACCCTTGTAAAGAATTATATTATTCTTTTGTAATTTTTGATCTTTGTCCATAGATCTCAACCCTAAAAATATTTACTCTTCTTTTGGAATAAATGAAACCCTCTTTATTCATTTATAAAGTTTTACCAGTTTTCCAGACTTTATCTTACACTTAATGGTTAGTGGCTGTGTGTATTTTACTATGATCATTAAAAGTTTTGATAGTTGTCCTAAGGAGTATCTGAGAAGTAAAAAGAATCAACCTTTAATCAAATAAAAAAAGCTTAAATAAAATAATGAGGCAACCAGGAAGTGAAATTAACATCTTCCCGTGGAAATTGATACCTTAAAGGACTTCCACAATTTTCCTAAATCAATATTTTTCCTCATTATTATACTCCTTATACAATACGTGAGGTTATTTGTATAAGTCTGCTGTTTCAAAGGATTATGACCTCTTATTTTAAAATTAGTTTAGTTTTAGATTATCTATGATAGATACCAGTTCAATGCTTTGTTTCCTGGTTTGTTCAACTGATTCATAGGTGTATGTTTCATATATCATGGCAGGAATTCCTGCTTGAATTAAGGGTATGGTAACATATGAAGGGCTGGTGGGTTCTGGTGGACTGTAGATAGTTAACCAATTTGTTTTATTTTTGATTTCACCAGCTATTTTAAGAGCTTTTTCTGAGCTGGCAGGAATAAACAGGAACTTTCTCACTTTATAGTTCCCTTCATTGGAGTGCACATCAATAACTAATTTTATAGAGTTGTTTTTAATGTTGGGAATTGCATATTTATTTGCCAAATTTTGTCCATTAGTTCTCCCTTTATTATAATTATCCGGGTTCTGGGTTACATTAATTTTGTAAATATAGTAGCAGTTTTTCAGGGATTTATCACTGGTTTTTATGGTTTCTACAATGGCGTCGTGGGATTGGTATTCTAGGGGATGGACTCCTACAACATAAGCTATACAATTTGGGGAGCTGGCATTTCCATAGGGACCATAACGGGTGACAGTGCCATATTCAGTTTGTCCTAAAACCACACTGCTGAAGGAGGGTGGTGTTGAATTAGTATTTTGGCTAGGATATAGGTAAAATGAGGAAATAAAAGTTCCACTAAACACTAAAACCAGAATGATTAATAATTTAAGGTATTTCCTCATTTGATCACATTTATGGTATTATTACAGTGGGTGGTAGTTGGTTTGTGGATTTATATTGGGTTAAAACATTTACATAGAGGTTTAATAGACTTTCTGGAGATAGGTCAGGTTGTCCGGCTACAGATATGCCAATATAGTTGGGAGATAATCCATTATTATCCATCCAGCTGTGGGTTCTTTGAGCCATATCCACATATTGGCTTTTAGTTATTGAGGCGGCAGTTATGGTTCCAAAGGGACTGTCAGGGTTCCCATAATTTCCAATGGGAATATTTCCGGTTTGACCACTATCTATCATAACAATACCTTTGGATAAGATGTAAAGGCATTGATTTTTGTCGAGAGTGACCCCCTTAAAGGTAATGGTATCAAAGCCAACTCCTATTTTAGATATTTCCTGTGCAAGGTTAGGTACCTGGGATACAGGGAATCCTGTGCTCATTGAAATCGGTTCATTATTAACCGTGCTGTTGGGAATAGTTGTGTTCGAGTCATTGGGTGCTTTTAGGAGAACTCCTGCCATTATACCAAGCACGGCAACCAGGGCGATGATTGAAACAATTAATATTTTGTTCATTTGTGTTAGACCTTCAGTTTCTTTTTTTGAACTTGTTGGTCTGGATAATGTATCTTTCCTTATTTCATTACCACATTGTTCACAAAAACTTGCATCCGAGTCATTTTCGTGTCCGCAGATTTTGCATTTCACTATTTAAGCCCCCCTGTTTCTTGCCTTTTTAATACCATTTTTTAAGAACACTCCAAAGGACCCTCCTAGGGCCCCTGCAACAAAAACTAGAATGATTATAATAATTCCTTTTAAGAATGTGTATAAAGGTTCTAAAGAGTTTGAATTACTGTTGCTGGCTGTGTTCAGATAAGATGGTGTTTGAGAAGCTGTAGAACTGGCAAATGGTTTAAGGGCACTGGCAATTGATGCTGCAATACCCATTGTTATTAATAATATAATGCCTAGGATAAATCCCAAAATTGTTAAAGCAATTAAACTCATGAACAGTCCATTTATCATTCCATCTTCAAAATCTCTACATCCAACTATACCGGTGGTGATCCCGCCCACAAAAACCATGGTTACTAAAACTAGGCCTATGTAAATGGTTAGATCTATGGCGCCGGAGACAGCTACTGAACCATATAAAAAAGAGCATAATATCAATATTAACGTTGAAATTGCTAAACCAGCAAAAACAGCTAATAGATTTATTTGACTGTTAAAACGCTCAATATAATTTTTCTTAAGATTTTTACCGCATTTTTTGCAGAACTTTACATTGGTCTTGTTTTCATGACCACATTCAGGACATTCCAATATATTCATCCCCATCAAATCTTGTTCAAAGCTAATGTTATATTCTCACATTATTTAAATTATTACATAATAGTTGTTAATGAGTATTGATTAATGATTTAAGGGCTAGAATGAATGTAGTGTCCTGTTTAAATAGTTTAATGTTAATAAAAAGCATTTATTAATCCTTTTTTTAGTCACCCCACACTCTTGTTTTAACCAACAAAAAATTGATTTTCATGGGATCCAAGAGGACTACCAACATTGATCTCCGTAAGATAATATCCATAACCGCCTACAAGGATTTATTGCATCTTCGAGAGAAAACAAGCAAAAAACTGATTACTTCACAGCTATTGACCGCCATACAGTTACTTTCACCATTAATGGAAGATCCCATACTGTTCCTTTTACTAGGCTTATAATGAAGGCGGCTGTTGAGGGGAAAATCAGGCAGATTTGATTCTAGTTGTGAAATAAATTATCAAAATAGCAAACATAAAAACATTTTAAGGACGGCTAAGTTTATAGGAAATGCCGGCTATAGTGAATTTGTTGGTTATGATTCATGGGCTAAAAATAGAAAAAAGTTTTAGAGCCCCTTAAAAAGTCAGAAATAGAAATTTAGTTTAAGATTGAAGGTGTATTATGAAATTAATATCTTTAAATTTACGTTTTGGTGGTCAAAAAAGAACACCCCGAATAATAGATTACTTGTTAAGTGAAGATGCTGATTTGATGGTTCTTACGGAATTTATGATGAATGAAAAGGGTAAGGAGATAATCCGAAAAATTAGCCAGAAGGGATATAACATTAAGCCATCAAATGATGATGGTAGCATGGGGTCCTTTATTGCCAGTAAAAGTGATTTTGTAACTAAAAGTGTGTTTGATCGGTGGATTGAAGTTTATATTCCTAAAAATGATTTATATGTATTGGGAGTGTACGTTCCTGACCAACCAGGAGCAGAAAAGAACATATTTTGGAAGAGAATTTTAGAATATGCAAAAAACAATATAGAGAAAAATGTTCTAATAACCGGTGATTTCAATAGCTGCACTAAAGAAGATTCTTCCAATGGTACTGAATATTATGCTAAGGAATTAATGGAATTAGAAGATTTGAAATACATTGACCTATGGAAGAACTATTCTAAAGAGGGTTCTCCTAGATATACTTGGTTTTATCATTCAGGAGAGGGCTTTAGATTAGACTATGCATTCATTTCCCCAAAGCTTGCTGCGAGTATAGATGAGATAATAGTATACCATGATTTTAATGTAAGGGAAGCAAAGATTTCTGATCATTCACCATTAATCCTTGAATGTTCATTCTAAAGGGATTCACCCTATTAATTAACCCATTTTTTGAATTTCTTCCTTGGTTTCTAGCAGGATTCTTTTAAATTCTTTCCCCACCACCGTTAGCGGTAATGCGGGGAGATATGACGGAAATATGTTGGATTGATAACTTTTTTGTTCCGGAAATAAGACACAAAAAATATTTTTGGATAAATTAAACACATTAGCAGATTGGGAAATCTCATTTTTAACTAGTGAATTAGTTAGTAAACGATATTTCAAAAATCAAAATGAAGATGTCACTATATTAAAGGTTGGATCTACTAAAGCACCAATTAAAACCATGGGTGGAATGATTATAAATCCAGATATTACTGTTAATGAGATGGATACTAATATAAATGATTTATTAATATTGCCTGGAGCTGATACTAATAATAAAAGTAGCAAAAGATAGAATTGAAAAAGGTTTAAAAATTGCTGCAATTTGTGGAGCAACTGGTGCTTTAGCAAAAGCTGGTGCCTTAAATAATAAAAAACATACAAGTAATGATATAGAATATTTAAAAATGTTCTCTCCTGAATATACTGGCGAAGCTTATTATGTTAATGAACCAGTGATTAAAGATGAAAACTTAATAACAGCTTCTGGATTAGCCCCAATTGAATTTACATATGAGATTATTAAACAGTTAGATTTATTTAGGGAAGAAACATTATCCGCCTGGTATAATCTATATATTAAAAAAGAACAAAAATATTTTTATGAATTAATGAGTTCATTAAAAAAATAATCGGCTAACAATGGTTTCAAGCGGACCTGCATCTGAAAATGTAGGTGATAAAAGTTTTTTTTGTGGTGGTAAAAGCTGGTTGTGGAGTGGCTCGCCGCTTAAACCTATGATAAATAATAGATGAGATGGAAGTACCAAGGATAGTATGGTAAGCCAATAATGGAAATAACTCAAACGTTGTACGTCACCAATCGAGATGATTGGCGAAATTGGTTGAAAGAGTATTACAGAAGTGAGCAAGAAATCTGGTTGATCTACTACCGGAAAGATGCAGGGAAACTGCGCATACCGTATAACGATGCAGTCGAAGAAGCACTCTGTTTTGGGTGGATAGACAGCATTATGAAAAATCTGGATCATGAGCGGTTTGTACAGCGGTTTAGTCCCAGAAAGACAAAAAGTGATTATTCGCAAACAAACAAAGAAAGGCTAAAGAGGCTCATTAATCAGGGCAAGATAATCCCGGAAGTCTTGGACAGTTTATCTGAAGTCGATTTGGATGATTTCGCTTTTCCAACCGATATCACAGCAGCCATCCGAGAGAACGAACAAGCTTGGGAAAATTATCAAAAATACTCTGAATCATATCGGCGGATACGAATTGCTTACATTGATGCGGGTAGAAAAAGACCGGGTGAGTATGAAAAGCGCTTGAAGCATTTCATCAAGATGACAGAGAAAGACAAGCAATTTGGCTTTGGGATTGAAGATTACTACTACTAAGTGAAGAATTGCTGAGAAATACTGTGCGGGCTAACCCCGGCTGCACAAGACCGGGATGATCGCCCGTTGAAACCGCGATACACATAAAAGCAATTTTAAAGAATATTGAAAAAATTTATTAACAAAAAAGTTAGTTCTATTTTATTAAAATTTTAAACGATAAAATTAAATTATCAAATAACGGGCGCGAAACCGAAACTTTTATAAAGAAAAGTAAAACTGGTTTAGCTAACATAAAGGGCATTCAAGTAAAAGTAAGCTTAAGTGTGCGGTCTATTAAATAAAATTGTTCTAAAGGTACTGCCGGCAGCTTAGCCGCAAGGTCGTTAGCGGTAATGAGGGGCGATACAACGGAAAATAAAACTTATCAAATTAGGAAACAACAGATATGGTTAAAATAGAAAAAATTATGGAAAATAAGAAACAGTTCCTGGACTTATTGTTGTTGGCAGACGAGCAGGAAAACATGATTGACAAGTATTTACCTGACGGGGACTTGTTTGCTTTATATGATGATGATTTGAGGAGTGTTTGCGTGGTAGTGCCCATAGATAGCAGGAACTGCGAGTTGAAAAACATAGCGACATATGAGAAATATCAGGGCCAGGGGTATGGTCGAGCATTGATAAATTTCATTTCTGATTTCTACAAAAAGGACTACCAGACAATGCTGGTGGGGACTGGTGAAACCCCGGCAATCTTGTCGTTTTATGAAAGTTGTGGATTTCGAAAGTCACATCGGGTGAAGAATTTTTTTACAGACAATTACGACCACCCCATGTTCGATGGGGACATACAACTTGTGGACATGATTTATCTTAAAAAGGATTTATAGGAATAACCGGAAATGTATTAACCCAGCATTTTAGTCTCAGGGGGATAGATGTGAGTTCCACCATTCGCATCGTTCTATATACGCGACCTTAGTGGCAATCATGAGCACTGATAATTGACAAAAATTAAAATTAAGGGGGATTAGTTTTATGAGCGAAAACCAGACCATTCACGAATTTGACTTGAATATTATTTATGATTACTTCGGGAATACCCAGCGACAAGGACCAGGAAGTCCGGAAATTACGCTCAAAGCACTGAGTTTTATAGGTGGTCTTACCGCTGAATCCAAAATTGCCGATATTGGTTGCGGGACCGGCGGTCAGACAATGGTGTTGGCCCAAAACACAGCCAGCGAAATCATCGGTGTTGATTTATTCCCGGAGTTTATCCAACAATTTAACCAAAACATCCAGAACCAAAATCTTATGGGTAGAGTGCAGGGTGTCACTGGTGATATGAAAGATCTTCCCTTTACAGAAGGAGAATTGGACTTGATCTGGTCGGAAGGTGCGATTTATAACATTGGATTTGAACGTGGATTAAGCGAGTGGCGAAAGTTTCTTAAAACCGGTGGATATATTGCAGTTACCGAAAATACCTGGTTTACCCAGGAGCGACCCGTGGAGATTGAGGACTTTTGGCAGGAAGCCTATCCTGAAATAGACACCATATCCCATAAGGTTGCTCAAATGGAAAAAGCAGGTTATCTTCCCATTGCTACCTTTGTGGTTCCCGAAGATTGTTGGACCTATTATTATGAAGTTCAGCATCCCCAAATGCAGGAGTCTTTACTGGAAAAGTATAAGGGCAATAAATCCGCAGAAGAATTCATAGCCTATCAACGGTATGAGGCAGAGTTATATCGTAAATACAAAGAATATTATGGGTATGTGTTTTATATTGGGAAAAGAATTAAATAAATGACTGCCTTTAACCAGTGGTCATATGCCCTAGGTTTTTAGTTGTATATCAATCACATCGAGGTTGGTAAAGGGGTGTAAGATGTCACTGGGAAATCCCCTACGGCGGGGTTTTTAAAGGAAAAATAATATTAGGGGGAGGGAATTATCACTGATGATTTTAAATTTATAAATAATCTTTGTCAAAATTACTTCTTTAAAGTAAAATTATAGTCTACGACATTAAAAATTTAACAATTTGTTTTTATAATTTTTTTTATCCATCCTTCGTATAATGTTTCATTTCCGACTATTTCATTGTAGTAAGATTTAAATTTTTGAATTAAGAATGTTTCATCTTTTATATAGATTTTAGACAGTTCACGTTTTATTATTCTCCAAACTTGTTCTATAGGATTTAGTTTTGGAGAATATGGGGGTAAAAGTATTAATTGGATATTAAGGATTTCACAAGCTTTTTTAGCTAATTGTGCTTTATGAACTGGATAATTGTCTAAAATTATTACAATTTTTGTTTCTTTTTTTAATTGACTTATAATTTCAGAGTTTTCTAAATTTTTAACAATATTTTCCCTTTGTAATTTGTCAATTATTCTTTGATTCTTTTTATTTTCATTTTCTAAGATAATCCTCATTTTTTTCTTGATTTGTTCGATATTTAAATCTTTTTGAGGTGTGAAAAAATCGTCAATAATATGTTTAAATTCAGTTTTATCAAGGAAATCTGCTTCTAAAAGCGTTTTTAGATGTGTTTCATCAATGTTAATATTATTTAAAATGGAATTCAATTTAGATTTGCAATATGGGTTGTTTGAGTTTTGAATTCTAATTTTAACTAGAAAATTGATAAAATCAAATGTTTTAGATCCTTTGGGAAAGTCTATTAATGATTTGCCGTTTGCTGACTGGAATCCTATTCCTGTAACTGAAAATTTATCTGGATTTTTCTTTAAAATGTTTTTAGTTCTTTTTTTATACCAAATACGGCCTGAATTACCAATATTTTGGCATGCTGTCTGATCTAAAAATCCAATTATGCTATTTTCAAGATTTATTCCTCGAAGTTTTTTTTAAGTGATTCTTCAGCATCTTCTGGCATTTTTGAATATATCGTATAAGGTTTACCATATCCAAATTTTAAATCTCTTAAAATTCTTTCCACCTGTCTAATACTGTATTCAACATTAAATTTTTCTTTTATTAATTCTAAAACCTGTTTAGAGCTATAAATCTTATTATCAATGATAATTTCAGATAATTCTTCTTTTTGCTCAGGAGTAAGTTTCGATTGACCCCCACTACCAGATTTTCTGCCTAAAGAATCATATCCACCTTCATTCCATTGATTTAACCAATTATGCCCAGTAACTCTTGTAATTCCCAGTTTTTTACAAGATTCTGTGATAGAAACATCATGATAAATATCATTTATGAAATACAACTTGTTTAAAACTTTTACATCCTGTTCCAACTTCTTTATTCTAATTTGAAGCTCTTCAACACTCGTAAAATCCTTATTTATAGTTGGCTTTCTATTCATATAAATAAATATAAAACCCACCATATATAAAATTTTCTATGTCGTTAACTATATCTCAAATTGAATTAATGGATAGAAAAGTAACTTTAAACTTACTCAGATACAAAAAATTCCTTATTGATGACGGGAAGGCTCCAAGCACTATTAATTTAAATTTTGCTGCTATCAAATCTTTTTATAAAGCTTTTCAGATTATTTTGCCGGAAATTGTAATGGATAAAGGGGATCTTGGTCTTGAAAAAAATCAAGGTAAGAGATTAAAGAAGAAAGATATTCTTAAAATGATTGGTGTTGCATCACCTCGCGAAAGAGCACTGATCTATTTAATGGCTTTAAGTGGTATGGGTCAACAAGAAGCTCGTAATCTTACTATAAAAGTCCTTTTAGATTCTGCCAGTGAAGCTATTGATGTTGACATGAAAAGTCTTGATGATCTTTATTCTCATGAAGAACTAGTTCTAAAAGAGGTTTTAATTCTTACAATTAGAAGAAAAAAGGTTAAATATCGTCACCAGACCTTTTCACCACCGGAAGTTACTCGTGAATTAATAAATTACTTAAAAGAGAGATGTTACGGGAGAAATGAAAATATCAGGGTACATAGTATCTATGATAAAATTTTTGTCAATAAACATGGTGGAGAACTTAGCTGTGATAGTATAGTAACAAATTTTAGAAGAACTGGTCAAGAAGCTGGTTTTACTAAAGAAAATGGTAGTTATTCTTTTTGGAGAAGCCATGCCATGAGAAAATACTTCATCAGTAAAATTATTAATAAAACCGGTGAAAAAATAATTGCAGATTACATGGCAGGTCATAAAATAAGTGAACAGGACCGTACTTACTGGATGGCCAATCCGTATGATTTGAAGAAACTTTATTTAAGAACATTGCCTCTTCTTTCCATTGATAATGCAAAAGTTAGGGATGTTGACAGTGATGAGCTTAAGATTGTGGAGGCAGATTCAAAAAGGAAAGATGAAAGGATAGAAGCTTTAGAAAAACGTCAAGAAGATTATGATAAACAGCAAGATTTTGTTGACCAATTATTGCATAATGAAGAGTTTAGAGAAAGATTTTTTGGGCATAGTAGTAGCAATGGAAATTTGAAATAATTTTAATTATAAATTGTAATAAATGTGTCACCTTTAAGGCTATTTTTGTTATAAAACATATTAAAAATTATTACTAAATTTCATCGTCTATTTTTGTTAAAGCCAATTTATATTCCTGTAATACTTTAAATTCGCTCCACACTCACATTCCTCAGTGAAGTCATAGGGTAAGTCTTTTTTATTCTAATTTTCCATAATATAGGTGGTGGCAGTGAATATTACTCCATAAATAATTAGTATCGAAGAAAATAAGGGGTCTCCGGTTAAGAAAATATTTAACAATGCCGTGATTGGAATAATTGCAGATATGAGTAAAATTAAGATAATAAGCATTTCTTTAGGGGCCGGAAGATCTTCTGTTCCTAAATTCTTTTTTAAAACCAGAAACACAGGGATCGCGCTCAAAGCCATTAAGAGGAGTACTATTTTTATAATCATCACATAAGAGAGTGTTTCTTGTTGTAGTTGGCTTATGGAGGTATTGACACCAACATCTGGGAAAAGATAAAGAGTAATTATCCTCTGAATAACTATAAAATAAAATAGGGCCAAGAAAACTATGATAAACTTTTTATTTAGTTTCATTTTTTCAGGAACCCTTCAAAGTTATTCTGTCCTTTTTTTTCATATATTAAACCTTCATAATCATCATGACGTAATTTAATAGGGAACATATCTGGATCTAAATTGTTGTCATTGCAAAAGTGGACTCCAAAGTCAATTAAGGATTGTACAGATTTTTTTAGATCTTCATCATGTCTTTCCCCTAAAACCCTTCTTCTTCGTGGAATCGTGACTGAAAATAATACATATAATAGAGGTAAACCAACTATAAACACCATTAAACAGATTTGTAATATACTTAGCGAATAAATAAATGCAATTCCAAGAGTAATTGCCACTATCAGAAATACAACAAAGGATAAGTATATAAAAGGAATTACCATCTCTTTTGAATCAATTTTAGTATCATTACGGTAATTATGCATTTCTTTTTTAATTTTTCGATTTATTTCAGGGTTATTTTTTAAAAAATAAGATTTATGGCCGGATTTAAACAGTAATTCTAAAGTCCCAGTAAAAGATAAAGTACTAACTCCCAACATTATTGGGGGGCGTAAGGAATCCAATTCCATTATATAACCTTCTAAACCATCCAACACTTTATTTGAATTAATATTTCCTGCCATTATATCAACCTTTTGGACGATTATACATATAATATGTGAGTATAATTACTAAAATTGGTCCTAGAATAACAATTGCAATTAAGAAAAATAGGAGTAGTGATAGCCCTAATCCTAATAATCCTATTACACTAAACAGTGCCCAGAATAAAAGACCAACAAACCCTATGCAAAAAAATATTGTAATTACATCCCCTAATATTAGTAAAATCTCCAAAATTAGTTTTAATAAAGGTGTCCCATCATTGGGATCTGTGGATTCATCTGCACTTCCAGTTGAAGCATCATTTGAACTTCCTGTTGATGATCCAGTTGATGAAGATTCAGTTGATGAAGATCCGTCCACTGGTTTATTATTTGAACTTTCTGGTTCTGAAGGTTTAGTTAAAGGATTTTTCACATTTAGATTTTGGTATACATAATATGTCAATGATGATTCAGCTTCATTACCAGCATAATCGAATGCTTTTAATTTTACAACATAGTTTCCAAGTGGGATAAGGTATGGGAAATTTAATTGCAGAATCCACTGATTATTTGAGTATTTTAAAATATTTTCAGAACCATCTTCTAAATATGCATGGATTTCTTTTGTATCAGATGAGGATTGAGCCATAACTGATGTAATTGGCCTAGAAAAGTCAATATACTTAAATTTATTTGGAGTTATTGCTGCAGTTATCGTCGGTGGTGTATTATCTATGGTTAAGTTGATTATTTTGGTGTTTTGGTTGTCTGCATCATCGGTAGCTGTTATTAAAACTGGATAGATTCCGTCGGGAAGGTTGGGGATTATGGTTTCAATATTCCATTCGCTACCCGAGTCCCATTTAAACCAGTCTGACCATTTATTAAACCAATTCAAGTTGAAGGTATTTCCAAAAACAGTGGCTGTAACTTTTACTGTATCGTCTGGCACGAAATATGATCCTGTGGTACAAGAAACCCCTATTTTTAGTGTGTCACTTGATTTTATAGGACTGGGTGTGACAAACACGGAAAAATTAGGTGGAGTATTATCCACAATAAAACTAATAGAG
Organism: Methanobacterium subterraneum; assembly: GCF_002813695.1. Lineage (NCBI taxonomy): Archaea > Methanobacteriati > Methanobacteriota > Methanobacteria > Methanobacteriales > Methanobacteriaceae > Methanobacterium > Methanobacterium subterraneum. The sequence continues at coordinate 830,786 of NZ_CP017768.1, forward strand.
CTCTCTGCAGTGATTATGGTTGTATAATCTGGCCTAAACCAGCCAATTCCATATAAGCAAGTGATATAAATTGTTTTATACCCATCTTCTAAAGTGGGAACGGTGTAATTAAGGAGCCATGATCCATTGGTTTGTTTTTCTAAATTCATGGATTTTGAAGGTTTTGATACATAAACATAAACTTTCCATGGATCCGGATTCACATTAACTGTTAAAATTAAATTATCTCCTGACTTTAGTTTGGTTGGGGACACAGTGGGAGTTATGGTGGGGATTATGTTCACAACTGAGAAATTGATTGTTTGGTTTCCATGGTTTCCTGACCAGTCCTGAGCAGTTAATAAAGCGGTGTAACTTCCTTCTTCCAACCAGTCGAAATACCAGCTAGCCCATGTCCCATCTTCTTGGCGGTTGAGAATATAAACATTACCTAACACTGATGCGGTAGCACTGATAACATCAGGGTCAGAAGATGCTTGGAAATAAATACATGGTCTACTTGGAAATACCCTATTTATCATGTTGGTATGGGTTACAGTTCCGGAAACAACAGGTGCCTGGTTATCTAAAGGATTAAAAACATTAAAACTGAGGGGAAAAGTCATCATATTGCCTGAAATATCTTTAGCTGTTAATATGATAGAATAACTACCATCTGAAATATAAGGAACAGTGTATTGGAGAGTCCAAGTGCCATCAGCTAGTTTTGTTAAATGGTAGGTTTGATTCAGGATCAGAGCCGATACACTAGTGGTATCAGAATCAGAAGTGGCTGTTATGGTGAGATTATCGTATGTTTTCACGGTATCTGGAGTAACTGAACCTGAAAACACTGGAGGTGTGTTATCCGCTGTGAAATAGAGGGCGGTTGTGTTTTGATTCCCGGCTTTATCAGTTGCTGTTAAAAGAATTGGATAATTTCCATCGGAAAGTTGTGGAATCCAATAATAGAGTTTCCAACCGTTATTTTCTGGGTATAAGTCAAATCTTTCCCCCAAAATTAAAGCAGTTACATTTATGGTGTCTTTGCTGGTAAGTGCATCAATAGAAATGCGATCTCCTGATTTAACTAAAGTTGGTGTAACTGTGGCTGAAATCATAGGAGGTGTATTATCCACCGTAAAATTGAGGTTAATTTGTTCTTGATTATCTGCACTATCAGTTGCAATTACTAAAACATCATACACTCCATCTGTAACAGATGACACGACATAATCAAGATACCATAAACCATCTAGCCTTTTTCCCATTTTAAATGTATTACCTAAGATCCGAACATTTACACTGATAGAATTAGGACTATAAGCTTTTACTGTTATTTGATCCCCTGATTTTACTGTTTTAGGATATAATACTGCGTAAATAGATGATAAATTATTATTATTATAATAGACAAAAATGTTCCTATAATAGTTATCGTATCCCTGAACTAAGTTGTTAGCGTAAGAACTGAATGCCACGTAATGCCCATCTCCACTTATAGCAGGATCATCGCTATTTTCGTTAGCATCTTCACCTGTGCTGGAAACACTAACCTTTTTGGTGGTTTTGGATACACGGTCATGGACAAAGATATCTACAACATTATTATTATCTCCAAAGCTTAGCAACATTTTACAAACAGCTACTTGGGCATTACCTGATACAAATGCCACATAACGTCCATCTCCACTTATAGAAGGATTATAACTATCTTCATCGGATTCTTCACCGGTACTGGATACACTTACCCTTTCTGTAATTCCTAATATCTGGTCATATATAAATACATCTTCACCAGTGGTATCATGTTCTACCAGATTATTGGCCCATGATGAAAATGCTATGTAACGTCCATCAGAACTTATGGAAGGTTCATAACTAGGACCATCTGCATCTCCCCCACTAGAAATGCTTACCCTTTTAATGCTATTCTGATTTCGATCGAAAACAAACACATCTGACTCGTTATTATTATCATTCTGCACTAAATTATTGGCATATGATGTAAAAGCAATGAAATTGCCATCTGCACTGATAATTGGTTCATAACTATCGGAGTTAGCTTCATCACCATCAGAGTGAGTGTTAATTCTTTTAATAGTGTTTGAAATTCTGTCAAAAAGAAAAATATCACTGAAACCATTGGTATCATGTTCTACAAAGTTACTGGCAAAAGAATAAAAGGCAACATAACGGCCATCGGAACTGATTGAAGATCCATAGCTTTCATCATTTCCTTCTTCACCTGTACTGGAAACACTTAGACGCTGTGTAATATTCAGTAATCTATCCCGTACAAAGATATCTGCAAACTCACCAATATCATTTTCTACCAAATTAGAAGCATACGATGTAAAAGTCACATAACGACCATCAGAACTTATAAATGGCTCATAACTATCTCCATCTCCTTCTTCACCAGCACTAGGGACACTAATTCGTTCTGTAATGTTCAATAAACGATCCCTGACAAATATATCAGAATAATAATTAGTATCATCATCTACAAGATTATTCGCATAAGAAGAAAAGGCTACATAACGCCCATCCGCACTGATGGATGGCTCATAACAATAACCATTGGCTTCACTCCCATTATTATGGATACTAACCAGTTCAGTGGTATCATTTATCGCAGTAGCAGTTCCAGTAAAAAACGCTAATATTGAAAAAAATGTTAATAAAACTACGATTCCCCTAGAGTTGCCCATGAACGTTACTCCTTAATCAATTGATGTGTGTTAATAATACTGTATTAATAATTGCAATAAAAGTTGTATTTATTACTTTCTATTAGTATTATCCATCTAACAAAAATAGAAATAATTATATAATATTTACAGCATATTTCCTTAAAATTGCAATATACTCTAAAAAATACTTTATTTTTTAATATAAACTAAATTTTACAGTTATATTAATAAATTTTCCATTTGATACTATATTTAAAACAGTCGTTTCAAAAAAGGATAAGAATGAGTATTATTTCAATAATTTCATGTTTAAGAAATTATATTATTAGGGGGATATCTTAACGATAAAACGATGCAAACCATAAAGGTACATCAGAGGTAAATAAAATAATTGGAAGGATAATAGTAGGAATTGAGTGGGAAGTTCTTTATACGGGATTAGTAGCATTAGGACAATATGGGATCCCAATTCTTGCGATTGGGGTCATATTTGCAGGAACAAATGGTGATTATCCTTCGGAAGATAGCTCAAATGATAATTTCAGTTGGTAGTGGTTATGGCTATGGCTATGGTTACAGCTATTCATATCGTCACGGTTACAGACCCCGATTTTACACTCCTGTATATGCTCCGCTTGTAACAACTATTAGTTATTGGGGAATTGGTTCTGATGGTAGTTGGAGGCTTATCACAACTACCACTACTTGCAATCCGGATGATATAAAAATCAGAAGATAAATGAAGCGTACAATCAGAGAAAAGCCCTTGAACTTGCAAAAATAGCAGGAATCATTGAAATATATCTTAATGAAAAATTATCTTGGAATCCATTAAAAGATCAGGAAGAAGTAGATGAAAAAAGAGCAAGACTTAAAGAACAGATAGAAATAAATTACGCTTATGACGTGGTTAATGTTGGCGACCCTAAAGATCCTATGCTATTAAGGTTTAGGAAAATAGTTGAAGAACGCAAAGAACAAACTAAAAAAGGTTTAAGCCAATTGAGATCATTACAAATTAAGGATGGATTGAGAAATGTGTTAGTGGGAACTGCTGGAATAACAATAACAATACCTGTGGGTTTACTTGCCACATTTGACATACTTGCCACATATTATTTAAACAACTAAACAATCCTAAATTTAGAATCATGCCATTTTATTTGAAGGAGGGTATAAATGGGATTTTTGGGCGCATACAAACAGAAATCATTGATTAAAAAGGGAAATAAGTTTTATAAACAGAGGAAATATAAAGAAGCCCTAGAATGTTACGATAAAGCCCAAGATCTAGATTTATTGAATAATCTCCTTGTATGGTGGAATAAAGGCATTGTATTCAGTAAGCTTAAAAACTATCCTAATGCAATAGAATGTTACGATAAGGTCTTGGATTTGGATCCTAATCATTTTGCAAGCTTGGTTTAATAAAGGAAATGCTTTTAGAAAACTAGGTAATTATGAAAACGCTATTGATTGTTATAATATGGCCTTAAAATTGAATCCCCAGTTGGCCGATGCCTGGATGAATAAAGGTTTTGCTTTGGCTGAATTAGAATTGTATGAAGAAAGTGTAGAGGCACTAAACAAAGTTCTGGAATTAGATCCCGAAAATTTTGTTGTTTTACACGTCAAAGGCCTAATACTTGATCTCCTAGGGAAATATCAAGAAGCAATGGAATGTTTTAATAAATCATTAGAAATAGATCCTGATTTTGAACCTGCTGTAAAAGCTAAAAAAGGGATTTTAGAGAGTAAAAAAGAATAAACTTTTTTTCTATTTTTTGACATGTAAATGTGCAGAGATAAATAAAAAAGTAATTAGCAGCCATAATATTTGTAAAAAAGGAATTTTTTTAGGTTTTGTTCTCTGTGTGAATTTTCTAGAAATTTCAATTTTATTAAATGGTGAATGATTCAAAAGTTCGCTCATCTCCCTGTAAGTGTACATTTTTATAAAATGGTTGCAAGTGCTTTTTGAAACCAGTTTATTCCATTGTTGAAAGTGAATTGATAAAATTTTACATAGGTGTTTAGCTTTTTCTTGGATATGCCTCTAAAAATGTTCAAATAGGGCCTTATTAGTGAATGTCGGTTTTCACAGTTGTTCACGTGATTGTCACCATCAGCATATTCTTTTGCAGAATGGTTGATTATATGGTGTTCTATGACCTGCGGATGTTCTTCTAGTCCACTGTAAATTGTATAGTCATCCGTAAAGGCCTTAATGGACCCATTACAGTGAGTTTCTATCTTTCTATGTATTAAAACCTTGGAAAGGTTCTTTTCAACAACCAAAATGGTGTTTCGACTTCCTCTTTCAATCATGGAGATTATTGGGGGCTTATCTTTATCATAAGTGCCTCTTCCACGTTGTTTAAGTCCTCTAGTTCTCGGATGTTTTTTTTAAACCTTTGGTGCCTGCTGATTGGTACATTTCATCAAATTCAATTTCCCCTGACAAAACTGGATCTTTGGCTTCATCAACCAAACATTCCCTGAACTCCTGAGCTAATCTATAAACGCTGTCCCATTTATGTCCTGATTCATCAGCTAAACGTTTAATGCTTTTTTTATCTAAGTTCAGGATTATGTAGAACATATCACCCAGAGGTAATTTTTTGTTGGAAAAAATGGTTCCAGTAAAGTCAGTGAAATTTTTCCCGCAAGTCTTACAAGAATATCGCTTAATGTGAGTTTTATTCAAATATCCGCGATTGTACACTTCAAAAGACTTGCATTTCGGACAATAAACCCCATCAGACCATCTTATGCATCTGAAAACCTGTAAAGCTTTATCATCGTCCGGAACCGACAACTCGCATGCTAAACTTCGATCTTTCATACATTATTATTTGAACTGCAAACTACATATACCTTTGTACACTTTCCGGGAGATGAGCGTAAAAAAAATGGAAAAAAATTTAATATTTAAGCGTTTTATAGAAGTTCCATATATTCCTTTAAAGCATCTTTATAACTTCTGATCTCAGGGAATCCTTCCATTTTCCAGTTGTAGTTATCAAGTACCGAATACAGTGGGCGTGGAGCAGGACTGCCAAAGTCTTCAGTGGTCACTGGTGTTAACTCAATGTCAATTCCCGCATTTTCAAAGATATGTTGGGCGTATTCATACCAGGAACAATGTTCACTGTTGGTTATATGGTAAATACCATAAGCAGGTTTGGTTATGAGTTGATTTATGGCCTTAGCCAGATCCACAGTGTAGGTGGGTGATCCGATCTGATCACTCACCACTGAGATGCTATCCATCTTTTCGGCTAATTTTAGCATGGTGGTAACAAAGTTAGGACCATGGTAGCCATACAACCAGGCAGTTCTGACAATATAGAATTTATCCAAAATATCGCGGATGTATAGTTCACCCTGATGTTTAGTTTCACCGTAAACACTCAGGGGATTGGTCTGGTCATATTCCCGGTAGGGATTGCCCTTGGTGCCATCGAAAACATAGTCTGTGCAGATGTAAACCAGGGCACTATCCGCTTCCTGGCAGGCCACTGCCACATTCCTGGTTCCCAGTGCATTTACCTGGTATGCCAGGTCAGCACGGGTTTCACTCCCATCAACATCGGTGAAGGCTGCGGCGTGAACCACCACATTCGGGTTGATATTTTTCACAGTTTCAATGGTTTTTGCAATGTCAGTTATATCCAGGGTGTGGATGGTAGTGGTACTAACATCATGCTCCCCAGATAAAATATCTTCCAGATCGTGACCTAACATTCCTTCTGCGCCTATAATCATTACTTTCATTTTCTCAACCTGTATAAAAATTGTTTTAAAGTTAACTGAATATTTTTTTTTAATTTTAGATTCAAAGATTTTAATTTTGGATTCAAAGGCTAAACTGATTTAGTTTTTATTTGTTTAATTCAAAGGGCTAATCTCATATCAATGATTTATATTATTCATAATATCAATTTTAATTAAAAAAATTCCCATTTTTTAGGTAGAATACTCTGAATTAATACGTACGTAATCATAACTAAGATCACAGCCATAAGCAGTTGCTTCATAGTTTCCAAGAGCCAGATCAACAATTATTTTTATTTCTTCCCTTTCCATTATACTTTCGGCAAGTTCCAGTTCTTCAGTTCCTTCAAATCCCATTATTTTCCCTTTATCTACTATATCCACAATCCGATCCCCTTCTTCCAGGCGTACACTGATGGTGTTTTCATCCATCCGGGCTCCGGAGTATCCTACTGCAGCCACAATCCTCCCCCAGTTTGGGTCGGCCCCGAAAAGGGCGGTTTTTACTAGTGGTGATTTAACAATGGATTTAGCTGCCATTCTGGCATCATCCAATGCTTGAGCACCTTTAACTTCCACTTCCATATATTTGGTTGCTCCTTCCCCATCATGGGCCATCATCCGGGCCAGTTGACTGCAGAGGTAATCCAGAGCCTCCTGGAAGTTTCCATCAATATTTCCCTTTCCGGGTCTGGACATGAGGATTACAATGTCATTGGTACTTTCATCCCCATCCACAACCACCATGTTGAAGGTTTTTTCCACTGATTTCTTTAATGCTTCTTCAAGTTCTGCAGGGCTGGCTTCAATGTCAGTGGTTATAAATGAAAGCATGGTGCCCATGTTAGGGGCTATCATACCTGAACCCTTGGTAATACCACCAATACAAATAGTCTTCCCATTTTTAAGGGTAGTTTCAACTGCAAACTCCTTTGGATAAGTATCAGTGGTCATTATAGCTTCAGCAGCATTTCTAGACGCACCAGATGAGTTTTCCAATCTACGCAGGGCATCGGTGATGAGCTTACTGATAATGGGTAGGGGTAGCTGACGGCCGATGATTCCGGTGGAGGCCACTGCAACGTGATCTAAAGGCACATCCACACCTTCAGCTACTTGTGAGGCCATGAGCTTTGCGTGTTCAATTCCTTCTTTACCAGTGAAACAGTTGGCATTACCACTGTTGGCCACAATTACTGAGAGTTTCCCATCTTTTACTGATTCGCGGGTGATAATAATAGGAGCGGCCTGAACCTTGTTCTTGGTGAATACTGCTGCAGCACTGCTATCAGGGTAATGAATAACTGCAACCCCATAATTATCTTCACAGGCACCAGCTGCCTTCACACCCTCCACTGCACATATTCCACCTTCAATTTTTTTCATATTATCACACACATTTATTTAATCTAATTTTAATCTTAATTCGGGTATTAAAATTTAACAAATAATAATTCGATTAATTAGGTTTAAATGATTAGATCAACTATCTGTTCTGTGAATAAACCACTCATTAGGCAATATCTGTTGTCTAATTACCAATGAAACCACTTTATGGTTGTGGTGTCTGATTAGTGGTTTGATTGGATGTGGGTGTATTGTTAGGAGGGTTTGTTTTCGGTTCCTCGTAAATTTCTTCCGAAGTAGAAGGAGTTGATGGTGTCTGTACTGTAGTTTGGGTATTGGTGGTGTTGGGGTCTGTGGTATTTTTCACATTGTAAACAATCGGTAAATCACTGGGTGTGCTAATATTTAAACCAGGATATTCAGTGTTTTTTAGGTTAAAACCTGTTAACATGCTGGCCCCGGTTCCGAATCCAAATGCGATTAATGATATCACCAGGGCAACTACGGCTTTTCCCTTTAATTCTTCTCTCATGATAATCAAGCCTTAATTAAATCTTGAGTGAGGTTTTTTTAAGAATAACCTCACAAAGATGCTAATTCAATTAATGTGTATGGATATTTGAGGTAATGGATTTTTATCAGGCGGTTAGTGCGTAGAGCATTGCCAGTACAATGGCAACCAGTCCAAACTCCCAGTAACCAACATTCCAACCAATGAGGGTGACCAGGAAGACAAAGACAAAGATCAGTACTACCCGGCCAGTTTTTTCCTGTATGAATTCAATAACCGAACGGCTGAATTCTGAGGGTACGTAGTAAGCATATATTCCATCTGCCAGGTCAAAAACCATCACTGGTGAATTGTTCCAGATCTTTATATCATCGGCCATTTGGGCTCTTTCACCGGCTTCACGGCGACTTTTACCAATCCCCACCCTGAGTCTTGCGCCATTGTTTAGGGCATGCCAGGATGAGTCAATTCCTGCCCGGAGTGCAGCGTCCTTGGTGGGTAGGTTGGCGATTAGGTCATCTCCACCTTCACGGTAACCTTCGATTTTACCTTTACAATCCTTTTCAATGAAATCTTTGATTTCATTCATGATCTCCACCAGCCGGTCCCGGCCCTGTTCTTCAATGAACTGGGTAGAATCAAAGGCATCAATGAATAAATAATTATCATAAACTGCAGGGGTTCCTTCCAGTTTACTAATTTTACTGGAGAATACAATGGCAAATTCACCACCTAGTTTGGTGAATCCCACTCCTGATGTTTTTCCGATTTGTTTGTTTAGGTTGATGGATCTTTCTATGGATGCGGCTCCAGTCATTCCCACTGCTGCCCTAACATCTATCTCCGATTCCATCCCCAGCTTTATGAGTTCCACACCCACCCTGATTGCATCGTTTTTGGATAAAAGCCTGGAGACTATCTCAGTATTACTCCTTTCTACAATAATACCGTTTTCTTTCTTAATGAACTGGACGAATTGGTCGATTATCTGCTTGTTACCTCCAAAAACTTCCACGTAAAGGTAACGGTCACTTCCCATTATTATGTTACTTAAAAGGGCGTATTCATTTACATCGTTTTCAGCGGATTTGATTTCAACAAATCTGCGGTTTTCAGGTATGTTGCCCCGTCCAACTTCCTTTAAAAGGTTTTGAAAGATGTTTTCTGTTGTTATGTTGGCTCTTTCTATCTCTAGGAGCATGGTACGGGTGTAGTTAACCATTTCCACATATTCTGTTTCTTTTTCATTGGTGGGATAATATTTAGTACCAATACTTAAAACCCGGTGTTTTAAGAGGAAACCAAATAACGTTTTCAACAGGTAGTTGCCTGCCATCTACTTGTCTCCTCCCTTTTCCAGATTTATATCATAGTGTCCAGGTTTTTCCATGAGCATGCTCGGTTTTACCGATACTATGGGGAACTTCCATGTTCCTAGTCTTGCTGCGACTGTGCTGGCAATGTTTCGGGAGTTTTTCTTAACAAAGGAGTAGTCGTGATCATTGATGGTGATGTTCACATCAAAGGGTGATTCCTCCAGTATTTCATCTGAATAGATGATATTCAGTTCGAAGGTCCCTGGTTTGGTGAAGAGATCATTACGAACTGCAACTAGGGGGGCGTGGTCCAGTTTCAAACGATCCCCCACAGTCACCGCGATGTTACCTGCATTTCTCACTGCATCCCGGTAGTCTCGTGGGCTGACAAGTACAAAAATGATGAAATCACTGGTTTTCTCGGCATCCTCCACCATCTTCATTACCTTATCGAATAGGGGTATTTTCATGAATACTCCTTCTATTTTGGAGTCAATTCCCTCATCACTGGTTTTGGATATGCGATCGATGGCCTCTTTAGCCACTGCGATCCCTGAAAGTTTCTTGTTTTTCTTTAATTTGTATGAATCATAACCCTTCTTCTCAAATTCAGATAAGGTTTGGTTAGAGATTTTTTGGAGGATGTTCTTAATTTTTTTAGGCTTTGCAGAGCTTCCAATAACTATATTTTCACCTTTGAAGCTGTAGGGAATTCTTCGACTGTTAATATCTCTGAATTCATCGAAGAACTCACGGAAGGCATCGTTGGATAGTATTTTCGCATCTTCCTCTTCCGCCAGGTTCAGGATGTAGTGATCCGCGTTAGTGCCTGCAGGTACCTGGTGTACCTTTTCCTCATCCAGAAGTTTATTGAATTCTTCTTTCTCATCGATTTCATGTCTGAGTGATGCATCTGCGATGAGAATAGGATGATATCCTAACTTTTCAAGGGCCTCCACTGCTTTAAGCAATTTACTTAGGCTGGGTTTTCCATCCTTTTTCCCGTAATGGGCTACGTTAGATGCATCCACAATTACCTGCAATCAATCACCTACACCTGTTTTCATACTTTGCCAGAAGGCGGGTTTCGCCATCGGCAGTGTTCAAGAGGATATCTATATTTTCTTCATCTATATTAATGGTGTTAAAGGAGGGTGTATCTTTCCCCCTCAATTTAAAGGAAGAAACTGTTCCCGCCGTAGCAAAAACAGTTTCATGAACAATCCATGTATGGGGAACATGTTTATGACCTGACAGGACCAGATCAGCATGATTTTCAATTAAAGACATTAATATATCACCAGCATCACTTAAAACATTTCTTTCACGGCCGGTACGAGGTACGGGAATGATATGATGATGTAATGCAATGATTTTGAATAATCCTTCTTTTGATGCATTTTTCATCGCATCTACCATAAAACTTTGTTGGGACCGGCCCACCTTACCATAGTCCAGGTCCGGTTCACTGCTATCCAGTCCAATTACTTTAAATCCTTGATTTTTAACCTGGAGGGTGCCGTATCTTTCTTTGAGGAGTTCCTCAAAGCAACAGTTTCCCAGATGACGTGAATCATGGTTACCCGGTACCACCAAAAGTGGTGAATGAAACTGTTCCAGATAGGAGGCCGCTTGATTCAACTCATTGTAATAGCCATTTTCTGATAAGTCACCGGTCACTATGGTGGCATCAGGACCCATCTCATTTATCTGGTCAATGGCATCCAGAATCAGTTCCTCACGAAAGGATAATGAACCCACATGCATGTCAGAGAGATGGGCGATAAATGCCATTTAACTTAACCTCAAGATAGCCTCGGCCAGATCTCCACCAGTTTCTTCCAGGGCTTTCCTGGCTTCTTCAGGGGTGACTCCAGTTTGTGTGGCTACTAAATCCACATCATCATCAGGAATTATAAGTTCTGTTTCAATCTTTCTTTCTTTGGTTTTTCCAGATATTTGGTAGGTGTCCTGACCCATGAAGTTCATCCGGTTAACCTTGGGATTGGCAATTACCATTTCCTTGTTTTTAAATTTGATTACAACTTCAGTTACACCTTTAACATCTTTCATGTCCATGCCCATTTGTTTCATGGCTCTCTGCATCTGTTTTAACTGTTTGGGGTTCATGCCTGCGCTGGGTAACATTACAAGCCTCCTTTTCGTGTCTTTACTGCTTGACCAGTGTTAAAATCAAGTATCTCCCTTCCGTTTAATATTGACTTTCCAAATGCCAGGAGTTGGTCTTGTTCATTCACTATCAATACTTCTTCCTTTGCATGGATATCTATATCACAATTTATAACGAATTTAGCAAATATACTTTTTCCTTCCCGAGCAAATGGTTCTGCATCCTCATTAACCACAACCCTGTTTTTGGGGTAGGGGAGGTATCGGTGCAGTCTGCGAGCACCCTCCTTAGCCATGACAAAAACACCATCACTAGCCCTTAAAGTGGCAATAAGTTCATCACCATCATAAACATGACGTATTTTACCTGTTTTCCTACTTTTAACTATTTTTACCTCTTCATTGAAAAGACCTTCCCCTGCACCAGTACCGAACTGGTAATCAGCGATCATTTTTATTCTTTTATGGTCATTCACCATTATTTTCAGGGGTTCTGGAAAAATATACTCATCATTCACGGTGAGGCCAAATGTTTCAGCTACCCCTTCACTGACAATGATCTGGCTAAAACCCTGGAGATATTCCTGAAGAACACCATTTACCATTTTAATTGAATCCTCATCATAATCATCTGGAGATTCGTTTTGAGCCAGGGGATATACCTGATCCAATTCCAGGGGGATTATACCAAATGGCACATCAACTACCGTGACCTGCATATCTCCCAGTGGATTTTCAACAACATCACCAATACTGTAAAACTTCTGGGGAACCTCATAAAGACGTTCAGAGTAGGGTTTACTACTGCGAGGTAGAAGTAACACACTTTTTGAAAATGGGATTCTTTTCATCCTCTCCAAGTGGCGGTACACCTCTGGTCGGTTCAAAGATTCTGGTCCGGTGTAGAAAAAAGCAGACTTTTTGTAGGGAGGATCGTATTTTTCCAGATCCACAGAGTAGTTCTTGAGACTGCGCAGTGCTTCCAGAAGGAATGGATGAGCCCGACATCGCTGTTCAACAAGTTCCCAGAGACTCCCCTCCACTATAGCCTGTCGGATCAGTCTCATCTCAGCAAAGCTCACCCTTAAATTATGTATGGCCAGTAATTCTGTTCTTTTCTCTTTATCAATCTGGCGTAATTCTTCAGGAGTGTAACTGGTGCACACCTCACAGGAACAGGGCATTTCATAAAGGTTCTCAAGTTTTAAAGTTCCATGAGGCATTAAAAGCCGATCATCTTCAGCATACAATATGTAAGCCGCTGAGTCAAATAAATCACACCCCATAGCCACGGCCAGGGCGAAGATCATAGGATGACCGGCACCCATTAGGTGGCGGGGTCTTGAATCAGGCAGATGAGTCACTGAGGACATAACCACTTCCACCAGTTCCTGGTAACGGTAGGATTCCATGAGGGGGACTACTGCCCCTATGGGGTGAACCTGGAAATCCATCTTTCCCAGTTTCTGGGCACATTCACTGCGCAGATCCGGGTAGGTGGAACCCTGTACTACCGAGTTAAGCATCAATTCTTCCCGGACCTCCAGAGCTTCCTGTGCCCTTTTTAATGTTATTACCAATTCTCTTTCAGCACGTTCTCTTTTCACAGAAGGAGGGGTGGGTATATCCAGAGAAGTTCCAATATCCGTCCCTATCTTTTCCTGGAACTTCACGATCTCCCTATTGGATACCTGAACATCACCATACTCGGAAAGCTGGAATGATCCTGAATCAGTGACAATTGGTCCCGGGAAGTCTATTAATTTGTGAACTCCCTCAGTTAATGCCTTCTCCCTTAAATCCTCATTTTTATAGATGAGGTATGCATTGGTGATTACCACCTCCGCTCCGTAATCTGAAACCGGAAGGGTTTGTTTTCCCGGGTGTATGACTGGCATGAGTGCAGGGGTTTTTATAATCCCATGGGGTGTTTTAAGGGTTCCTACTCGTCCCCGAGCATCTTTATATTTGATTTCGAAGTCCAAATTTCTCACCTTTATTAAAATATAAACAATTAATTTAAATGAATTAATGTTAATCAATAATTAGCACGTATCTTAAACTTTTACAATCAATCTTAAGTTTATATCAGAATACTGTATTTAATGATTATTTAATCTATCATTTTTAAAATTACCATTGGTAATTATCTCCAACCTTTTTTCCATCTCTTTGATCCTTGCCCGGGAAGTAGATGGCCTCCCATGGCCACAATTACATATACAATTGGAAAACTGGGGGCAGACCAGGAATCGAGATTTTAATGAATTCAAATCGTCAATACCGAATTTTTTCAGGTGTTTTAGCACTCTCCTTTTCTGGCGTTCATCATCCAGATCAGTAACCAATTTTACAGGTGTTTTAACGGTTGACGCCATTTTAGTGACTCCCCTTATTGTTATTCTTTCTACTTGTCTATTTTCAATAATTTTTTCTGCTGATAGGTTTAACTCCGGATCCCTGTAAGGTATTCCAGCATCAGATAGAGCAATCATACGTTCATCATTTTCACTTAGATCATGGGGGATTTTATTTAGATCATATGAGGCTATGGTTCCACCAGACCTTCCAATTTCGGGTCCTTCGCCAACTTCCAAACCCATATCCATGATCGCGTATCTTACGGGGGCTGCCGAAGTGTAAGTTAATATTACGCCGTCAGCTTTAAGTAAAGAACTGATTTCAGACAGAAATTCATAGCTGTATAGTTCTGGCGACTTGGCTGGACTGAATGGATCTAGAAAGACTGCATCGTATCTTCTAGTTTTCGGAATCTCAGTAACCATTTCCCTAGCATCTTTACAGTATACACGAATATTAACATGATCTGGAATCTCTTTTTCCTCCTTAGGAAATTGAAGCATACCTTGTTTAATAAGATAATTTTCAATTGCTTTTTTGACTAAAAGATGTGATTCAGAGGGGCTAGGTATTATTAATGATGCGGCCAGGGTTTCCCAAGATATTTCCACCATATCTATCTCTATCATCTCTAGTTTTACATCACTTTCGGAATACAATAGATTTTCCAGTGCAGCTGATGCATTTATTCCCAATCCACTGCATATGTCAAGAATAGCAATTTTTTCCTTATTTTCAATGCCTGATGGATTGACAAATTTTTCATTGGCCTCATAAAAAGCACCATGTCTGGTGTGCATGGTTTCTGAACTGTTATCACGCACATCTGATTGCAAAGTGTAGGATCCATCAGCAGTTTTCATCAGGTATTTTTCTATTTTAAAAACTGCATCCTGACGGGCATTTCTATCACCTTTTTTTTCTCTTTCCGACCATTCTTTAACCAGAGATATAACTCCTTCTTCAGGAATTAGAGGATTATAAAAGGGATTTTTAATGGGATTCATATGAAAAAAACTCTAAAATGTTTTGAGATGTTGAGACTTTATTTGAAATATAGGGAAAATATGAACACTAGTTAAGAAGATGTTAATATTGAATTTTAAATATGACTTAGATTTTAGTTCAAATTCTTGCTTTGGGTTTTATAAATTATATATAATCCCCGAAGTATAAAATGTAAAATATAATTTAAACATACAACTACTTAAAACTAAGGATAATATGAAAATAATCCATCTAACGGATTTATTCAAAATTTACAATATTTAGAAAATTTGGGAGTGATTTAATTGGTAAAAATCATTGGAATTGTGGGAAGCCCTCGGAAAGGAGGTAACACTACTATTTTAGTAAAAGAAGCCCTTAAAGCAGCTGAAAATGCTGGTGCAGACACAGAACTCATAAATCTAGGAAATGCTGAAATCGAGCCCTGTATTGCCTGTGATATTTGCAAATCAACAGGTGAATGCGCAATATATGATGATGTGCCAAGTATACTGACTAAACTAATAGAGTCACAGGGTATGATCATTGGAAGCCCGGTTTACTTTGGAAATGTAACTGCTCAACTTAAAATGTTAATGGACCGGTCCCGACCTCTTCGCATGGATTTTAAACTAAAAAACAAAGTAGGGGGCGCTATTAGTGTTGGCGGATCCCGTAACGGTGGTCAGGAAACCACTATATCAGCAATTCACGAATTTATGTTAATTCATGATGTTATAATTGTGGGAGATGGTGCTCCCTTAGCCCATTACGGGGGAACTGGAGTCGGTGGGGCCAAAGAGGAAGCTGGAAGTGATGAAGTTGGATTAGAAACATCAAAAAACCTGGGTGGAAGAGTGGCTGAATTAGCTATTAAACTTAATTAACCATAATAATAAATATAGTGAAATTATTGGAAGATTTGGGAGAATTAAAGTGATTTCGGATTTTGAAGTCTCTGAAGGCATATTCAGAGAACATAAAAAAGGCATTTATATTGTTATGCCGGCTTATAATGAAGAGAAAACCATAGGAGGTGTTATGAGGGAGCTGTTTTCCCTTGACCTTAATTTAATTGTGGTTGATGATGGTTCATCTGATGATACCCCTATAGTTGTAAGGGACTTCATAAAACAACACCCTGACCATGTAAATTTATACCGGCATCCTTTAAACAGAGGATTAGGGGCAGCTATTTCTACAGGAATCGCAGCATCATTAACTCATAATCCAGAAATTATTGTAACTTTTGATGCTGATGGACAGCATCATGCCCTGGATCTTATCCCACTCTGCCTGCCAATACTGCAGGGCGAGGCTGATGTGGTAATTGGAAAGAGGAATTTTAGTGAGATGCCTTTCCGCAAAAAGTTCGGAAACATGGTTATGAACATTATTACCATTATATTTTATGGAAAGAATGTTGAAGATTCTCAGTCGGGTCTAAGGGCATTTAATAAGAAGGCCGCCGAGTCATTTGAACTCCATTCCCGTGATTACGGTGTTTCTTCCGAGATCATTGGAGAAGTTAGGAGGAAACATCTTCAAATGGTTGAGGTGCCCATAACTACTATTTACACGGACTACTCACTCTCTAAGGGCACTAACACCAAGGTGGGTTTAAAGATACTAGCAAAACTCATTAAGGATATTTTAAAATAATAAAATGGCCATAAGATTAAATCAACAGTAGAATTATGTTAAATAATATTGTTATATCATATTAAATTATAAAATAAATTATAAAAACGTAAATCAATTAAAGGACAAATAAGAGGGAGCATAAAATAATGATATTATACCAGTACATTGGATTATTTATTGGAATAATCGGCATTATTGTCACTTTTTTGAGGTTTAAGGATGGGAAAATGTCTTTTAATATGCTCCTAGTATGGGCTGCTATCTGGGTGCTTTTGATTATCTTCTCATCATATCCTGACACAACATCAATTCTGGCCAGAATAACTGGAATCGGGCGCGGGTTAGATCTAATATTAATTATTGGACTAATTGGTTGTTATTATTTAATTTTCAAAATATACAACATGATTGAGAATATAGAAGAGGAAATCACCCTGCTCAACCGTGAGATAGCTCTGCAGAGAAAAGTAGATGTAAAGAAGAAATAGCGTCTGATCTAGCTCTTCAAAGGTTTTGACTTCGACGAAACTTAACAAAGTAATAAATAAGGCGGTTGTAAATTTTTTGTAGAACCATTGGGCAGTAAGTATGCCAGTTGCCGTTAGTAGTGTAAATCCAATTGTAATTTTCCTTATGTTTATTAATTATTTTTTTTAATGTTGAGTAATATTCATCACCAAATGCATATCCTGTGGAATGGTGGTAACAATATTCAGGAATAACATAAACATCTAAATTATCAGCTAGAATAGTGAGACAGTAATCCACAGCGTAGAGATGCCAGTTATCACAAGTTAACTCGTCAAACTGGTGTTCCTTAAAAACTTTTTGTGGAATTATGAAAAGACATTCATCCAATGTTTGTACTTTTTGTGGTTTGCTAATGGGATTATTTCCAGAGAGTACAGGTGGTTCATCATGGGTCATATTAGAGACCTGATTGCGGTGGATTTTACCTGCCACTCCAGCTATACCCACATTATTTGAAGATTTTAAAGTGTTTTCAACTTCTTCTAGCCACTGAGGGTAAGTGAATAGCATATCTTGATGTGCGAACATGAAATAGTCACCATGTGCTTTACTAGCACCATGATTTAGTGCTTGGGCTGCTGATGAGAACTTATTTTGAGTATTATCAACTAGTATTAACTGAAAATCATTTTCCTGAATTTGCAAG
The DNA here is from genome assembly GCF_002813695.1 of Methanobacterium subterraneum. Taxonomy (NCBI): domain Archaea; kingdom Methanobacteriati; phylum Methanobacteriota; class Methanobacteria; order Methanobacteriales; family Methanobacteriaceae; genus Methanobacterium; species Methanobacterium subterraneum. The sequence continues at coordinate 848,711 of NZ_CP017768.1, forward strand.
CTTTTTAGTAAGAAACGTTCCAAGGTTTGTTTATTATTATAAACGCAAATTATAGATATCACTCATTTCACCTATTAATCACAATTATTCTACTTAATAAGTCTATAAATTAGCTTTTTCGCAACCCGAATTTAATTCTACCCATTAACTATCCTTAGAAATCATCTTTAATTAATAATTTTCTGATAACTCTATCTCTTTTTTTCCAAATAAATATCTAGCACTGGATTTTCATCAATAGGCAAAGTGGTAATATTCCAAATCCTTCAGCACCCAGATACCTAGTAGCTTACATCAAATACAAAAACCTATTAAATAACTAAATATGGGGGAGTCGGATAGTACACCTATATTAATAGTTTACCCATATTTTTTGCTGTTTTTTGGATTCTATTCATAATATATAACCATTAAAACAGTATGTATGAATTATATATATTTTAGATAGAATAAGTAATAAAATGAGTTTCAGAAAAAATGATAGGAGTTCATAATGAGAATTGGATACTTCATCGGTCACTTTCCATACCCCCATAGGCTACAAGATGACATTTATATCAAAAAATACGCACATGGGGGAGTAGAGATGGCTGCCTATCACTTGGCTAGGCACATGGTAGAAAAGAGTGAAGATGTAGATATATTCACAACAGCCATTGGTAAAAATGATGAAGAGCAAAGTAATGGATTAAAAATACACCGTTACGCCACCAGCTTTAAGGTAGCCAGTGCCAATGTTTCTTTTAAACTTTGGAGGGAACCTTTAAACTATGAACTGGATTTAGTTCATGCCCATTCTCCCATCCCTTATTCAGATTTACCTGCGCTACGTTATGCCAAGCGATATAAAGTACCATTTGTTGTGAGTTACCATTTTGATGGTCAGGAGACTGGGGGCAGTTTTTTAAGAAATAGTGGAGTTATCCTTTACAATCGATTATTTTTGAGTAAAGTCCTAGATCAGGCAGAGGTAATACTTGTGGGAACTAGGACCTATGCCAATGAATCTCCCCATTTAAAGGAGTTTCATGATAAAATCCGGGTTGTGCCCTATGGCATCAACCTTAAAGAATTTCAAATATCTTGTTCACCTAAGGAAGCACGGCAGAAGTTAAATTTACCCTTGGAAGGGGATTTAATACTATTTTTTGGAAGTCTCGTGCCCTACAAAGGACCAGAAGTTTTAATTAAAGCTTTGAAATTATTAGAACATAAATCAGCTCATGTTGTCTTTGCTGGACGAGGGCCCATGGAAATGGATCTCCGGCAGTTAAGCCAGGAATTAGGAGTCGAGAACCAAGTTATATTTGCTGGTTTTGTTCCCGAAGAACTAAAAAAGTATTATTACCGGGCAGCAGACATATTTTGCCTACCATCGGTTACAATGGCTGAATCTTTTGGTATTGTTAATTTAGAGGCCATGGCCTCAAGTTTACCTGTGGTGGCATCACGCCTGGGAGGACTTCCAGAAGTAGTGCGGAATGGTGAAAATGGTCTATTAGTAGAACCAAAGGTGGTTGGTGACTTAGCTAGTAAGTTATCTTTATTATTAGAAAATCCGACTCTCAGGCATAAGTTAGGTAAGAATGGAAGGAAAATTGCTGAAAACTACAATTGGGACCGGGTGGTTGATTTGATTCATAAAATCTATGAGGAAGTTTTATAGTGAAAATTATTTGATATAATTTCATGGCCCTTTAATACCATCCCTCATTCCGTGGTAAAGAGCAGATGTGAGTTTTCTAGATTTCACATAACGCAACATATGGTATAAAAAATATAAAAAGGATAATGAGATGAATATCGGGTATTGACATTTGTTGCTGTATTCCTTCATAAACCAAAAGCGGTTCCGGGTGAGGTAATAGACTCCCGTGGGATTTTTTGAAGTGGGAGATTCTTTATGATAGATCTTAGCTGCTGGTTGATAAATTATCCTGTAATCATGTTCTTTAACTCGGTAACACCATTCCACATCCTCATAGTACAAGAAATATTGTTGTTTTAGAAGACCTACATTTTCAATTACTGACTTTTTGATTAACAAGCAGCAGCCAGATATGTAATCAATTTCACTTTTGATCCCCGAGTCATGGGTGTCTAAATGAGGGTAATTAGTCCTTCCAGTGTATAAGTTTAGATTACCCCCAACAATACTAACCTTATCTTTTTGACCATAATAATAGACGGCAGGACCTATGATGGCATTCTTAGGGTTTTCTTCTCCGGTTTTTACCAGTTGAGCTAAAAAATTTTTATCCACCACTGTATCGTTGTTTAAAAGCAAAATATAATCTGGGTCTAGGTTTTTCAAAGCATAATTTATCCCTATATTGTTTCCTTGGGCAAAACCATAGTTTTTTGGATTTTTAATAAGAAAAATCCCCGACGAGTTTAGTCCAAGTTCTGATGAGTATTGTTCCAGCTTCTCTATAGAGTCATCTATGGAACCGTTATCAACCACTATTAAGTTAAAATGAGAATACTTGATATTTAAAACAGATTTTAAACACTCTATTGTGTCCTGCCAACTGTTCCAATTGATTATAATAATTGAAACCAGTGGGTTCATTCAAAGTCTCCTCTTTTTAATTTTTTGTTGTTCATTAAAATACCTTTCAAAAATCCCCAGCCAAATCCCATGTGTTCTAAAGGGAATACCAACAAAGTTTTGATTTGACCAAACTTAAAGGTGTAATATATATCAATTAGGAAATACATTGCTATTGGTGAAAAAATTATAAGAATAGTAAATTGAGTTATTAAACTATTTAAATAGGCGATTAAGGTTATCATGAATATTATAAAGTAGAATATAGTGATGGTTGGAATTATATGGTACCAATGGAAAGTTCGAGGATTTTTTATGGTAAAATTGGCTCTTCCCTCCCCATAATTAACCATTTGCTGCAAAAAAGCTTCTAAAGTACCGCGGCGATACTGGTAGACCAAAGCACGAGGATTTTGTAAAAGTTGGTATCCTTTTTTTATTAGCTGGTAGTTGAAGTCTGTGTCTTCACAATGACTCATTGTCTCATCATAGAACAAATCTTCTTCTTCCAATAAAAAACGAGGATATAAAGTGAATGCCACTGTTTCAACCTTTTTTATTGTATTTTCCTGAGCAAATGCCGTTCCAATACCACCGAAAGGTGTTTGTAATGCCTTAGCAATAATTTTACCCAAATCACTGTCATTGTCTGGGCTCGCGTAAGTGGAACCCACTCCACCTAATTTACACCTTTTTTCATACTTCTGATAAGTTTCAAGAAGTTTTTCCAACCAATCATGGTCAACATAACAATGACCATCAAGATATGCCACATATTCAGCATCAGAAGCTTCTAAACCAATATTACGAGCAGAACTTATAACTTCACGTGGATTTCTAAGTAATAGTACTCTGGAGTCGTTTTCAGCTATTTCTCGGATAATATCGGGTGTTCTATCACTGGAAATACCATCAACAACCAGAATTTTTATATCTTGAATAGTTTGATTCTGCAAACTCCCAATACATTTTTTAATATATTTTTCCTCATTTTTAACCCCAACAATAATATCTATAAAACTCATATACCACCATTGACTTAGATCAACTTGACGCTTAAGAGAAGATGTATTTGAATTACGTGCCCCTATTAAACTCCAGCATGTTTTTAGTTCTCTCTATTTTTTATTATTCGGTTTACAAAACTAACAAATCTCTGGGCATCACTCTTTTTAACCCCGTTAAATTCAAGTTCACCTTCATTGTAGATGATTTTAAAAGACCAGTTCTTGGATGAAATTAACGAATTAACAGAAGAAATTAAACCACCTATCCCTGATTTCGGGAATTTTGGATTATATCCATCCTGGATGGTAACAATGTCAGAATATCCTATAAATTGTCCACCATCAATCTCAATTCCGTCCCTGAGAACTCTAATATATTCACTAGGCCCTAATCCTTGAATAATATAATTCCCTTTAACTTCCAATATTTCCTGTAATTCTACTGCTAGTTTAAATTCTTTTAGTTCTGATTTGTCTAGTTCTGATTCTCTCGGAGGAAATTGGTCCTTTTCAAGGATTTCTTTGGATTCTATTAAAGTTTCATCTTGGTATTTTTCATCAACCTCAACAAGGTTTTTGGATTGATTTTCAATAAACACTGATTGGGGATCAAGATCTAAATCTGGATCCATATCCATGTCCGAAGCAGTGGGTTCTGTACTTTCTGAATCGTTTAAATCTTCAAAATATGGTAAAGATTCTGCGTAACGCAATTTTCCACCACATTCACATTCATCACTGAAATCTTCAACTTTTTCCCCTTCTTGAAGTTCGTAGTAACCCCCACATTGTTCACAAATTAAATATGTCATTTACAGCCCCCTTAGTTTAATTCAATATTCTAATTGGTTGTAAAGTATCTCTTAAATAATATTATCAATTAATAGAATAATTCTATTGTTATTTCAATTTTAATGTGAAATATAAATTCCGTTATATTAGAAGGTTTAGGCTTTTGTTGGTTGTTTTGTATTTCTAAACATTATGAATCCTGTCCCCCTTAAAAAATGTCTCTCATTTTAATAAAAATAACCAGCTATCTATGGATCATTATATAATCAGAAATCAACTACACATCTATTAATGAATATTGCAATTGGATCTTTATTGAAATTTTAATTGGTGAATGATTTGTGATACAATACTAAAAACCTGATATTTTAACTAAACTGGAATATATATCATATGATTTTACAATTGAAATGAAAAAATACTCTTTGAGCCTATTATCAGAGTTTAAAGATAAAACTATGGAATTTTATTGGGATGAATGGGATTGATTGAAGATTAATATGGTGACATTATGATTTACTTTAGAGGTTGTTTGTCACGGGAGAAAATGCCTGAAATCCCTGACACCACTGAGAAAATATTGGAAAAAACTGGAACCGATTACCGTACCTTGGATAATGAAGGATGTTGTGGTTCGGTGTTACTACGCACTGGTTTTTATGATGATGCACTCCAGGTTATGAAGGATACTTTAGAGGATATTAGGGGAGAGAAGATCTTGGTTTCCTGTGCAGGTTGTTATCGTACTTTTAAATATGAATATCCTGATATTCTGGGGGAAGATGTTGATGTGATTCACACTTCACATTTATTCTATGATTTGATTAAAGAGGGTAAGATCAAACCAGCGGCATCTCAAGAGAAGGTTACCTATCATGATCCCTGCCATCTAGGACGTCATATGGGGGAATATGAAATTCCACGCCATGTTATAAGTCATTTTGCTGAACTGGTGGAAATGGAACGAAACCATGAAAAAGCACGTTGTTGTGGGGCGGGTGGTGGTGTCAGATCTGCATTCCCTGAATTATCGATAGAAATAGGTAAAATGCGCCTGGATGAAGCTAATGATACTGGTGCCGAAACCCTGGTTACCTGTTGCCCATTCTGTATTTCGAACCTAGAGTTAGCCCAGGTAACATATTCAGGTAAGGGGATTACCATCGTGGATCTATCCCAGTTCATGTTGGGGAGGCTGAACCATGAATGACGCTGCCATGGAAATTATGAAGAGATCCTTTAATATACTGGACAAGCGAAGAGCAGACCTCCTCCAGGATGAACGTACTGTTAAGTTAAAGGAAAGGGTTAAAAATATTCGGGAAATTTCAGTTGAACATCTACCCCCACTCCTGGAAAAGGCATGTGAAACCCTTGAAAATAATGGGGTTGAAGTTATCATGGCCAAAGATGGTGATGAAGCCAGGGAGGCCATTTATCAGCTGGTGGAAAAGGAGGAGATGGTGGCTAAATCCAAATCCAACACCGCAGGGGAGATACAACTCACCGAATATTTGGAAAATAGGGGTATAAAAGTTCTGGAAACTGATCTGGGAGATAGAATTGTTCAATTTTCCAAGAGTCATCCCACTCACCCCATTGGACCAGCATGTCATCTTGACATGGATAAAATAGCAGAAATCGTGTCAGATGAATTTAAAAGAGAGGTAAAAGCCGAAGCAAAAGCCATTATGGGTGTGGTGAAAGATGATATTCTGGATAAAATATCCCAGTGTAGAATAGGGATCACCGGAGCCAACTCAGTTGCCGCCCATGATGGGTCACTGCTAATGGTTCATAACGAAGGTAATATAAGCCTTCTAACCATGATGGACCTGCATATCATACTGGTGGGCATTGATAAGGTAGTGCCCGATCTGGAAGATGCTGTATCAGTGGTGAAACTGGAAACTATCTATGCCACTGGAAAAACAGTTCCTGCCTATATGAATGTTATATCATCCCCTTCCAAGACCGCAGACATTGAACAGATCATATTAAAGGATATGTATGGAGCTAAACGAGTGGTTGTAATATTTTTAGACAACGGACGTAGCCAGGCACTCCAGAAACAAAAAGAATGCTTATGGTGCATTGGATGCGGCGCTTGCATCGTTAACTGCCCAGTTTACACAACTATTGGGCCTGATTTCGGATATTTACGCCATTTAGGAGGTAGAGGGGTGGTTTTAAGCAACTATATCCATAATGAGGCGGTTTGTTTTGATTCAGGGTTATACAAATGTACTTTATGCGGCCTGTGCACAGTGGAGTGTCCAGTGGAAATTCCCATTAACACTATGCTGGAAGATCTCCGCAAAGACTCGGTTAAAGGAGATATTTATCCAAAAAAACATGGCGAAATTAGAGATAATCTTAAAATAAGAAGGTCACCATTTAAACCGGATGAGAAATAAATTAATCTAAACAGTTAATTGCCATGATTTGAATCATAGGTTTTAAATATTAGTTAGAAGACTTGATAAATAATAAATAGGAGGAATCATATTTGCTTCTCTTGATCAGTCCCATAAACACACAAGAAGCACGAGAAGCCATAGACGGCGGTGCAGATATAGTAGATGTTAAAAATCCTAAAGAAGGTTCATTAGGGGCTAATTTCCCCTGGGTCATTAAAAAAATTCGTGAGATGACTCCCAATGACTTGCAAGTTAGTGCAACTCTGGGGGATGTTCCCTACAAACCAGGAACAGTATCCCTGGCAGCTGCTGGTGCAGTTGTCTCCGGTGCAGATTACATCAAAGTAGGATTATACGGAACCAAAAACTACTCCGAAGCTCTTGAAGTCATGGAAAACGTGGTTAAAACTGCTCATGAATTTAATGATAATGTAACTGTTGTGGCAGCTGGATACGCTGATGCCCACCGTGTAGGTGCCGTGGATCCCATGGACATTCCCCGGGTAGCTGCAGATAGTGGAGCCGATTTAGCCATGGTAGATACAGCAGTTAAGGATGGTAAAACACTTTTTGACTTCATGAATGAAGAAACTCTATCTAAATTCAATGAAGATACCCATAAATACGGCCTTCAATCAGCATTAGCTGGTTCAGTTAAAGAAGAACAACTATCATTACTTGCGGATCTTGGTTGTGACGTGGTTGGAATACGAGGTGCAGCTTGTATTGGTGGAGACCGGAATTCCGGTCACATACATCACGAGGCTGTTGCCCGGTTAAAAAAGATGGTTGAAAGCTTTTAATTCAGAGAATTAAATCTTTTCAACCTAATAAGATTTTAAATCTAATAAAGTCCCTCTCAAAGACTAGGAAGAGGTGATCATAAGTTGATCCCAGATAAGTGAGGAGTAAGTCACTGTTGGTGATTTTTAAATAATTAACTTTTAATTTTAATCCACCCTGTGGAATGGAGGAGAAATGTTATGTTTTCAGATAAATTAAAAAAAGCCCCGGAAGGATACACATTTGATGATTTTTTGCTGGTACCGTCCATATCCAACATTGAACCCAAAGATGTCCAAACAAAGACTAGGGTTTCTCGAAATTACAATCTCAACATCCCGATTGTGAGTTCGGCCATGGATACAGTCACTGAAGCTGAAATGGCCATTGCACTTGCCCAGGAAGGAGGGTTAGGTGTTATACACCGGAACATGAACATTAAAGAACAGGTGGCCGAGGTTGAAAAAGTCAAGCGTTCCGAGGATTTGACCATACGAGACGTTATAACCACTTCTCCAGATAGTTCTATCCATGAAGCAAGTATCATTATGGATATGGAAGACGTTAGCGGTCTACCTGTAGTGGATAATGGAAACGTGATTGGTATTATCAGCCGACGGGATATCAAACCTATCATCAACTCTGATGCTCAGAAAAAAGTACGTGAATTCATGACCGAGGAAGTGGTGACCATCAATGAATCCACCACGCCCGAAGAAGCTCTGGACATCGCTTATGATAACAAGGTGGAAAGATTACCGGTTGTTCAAAATAATCGAATAGTGGGTATTGTCACCATACGGGATATACTTGAACGTAAAAAACATCCCAATGCAGTGAGAGACTTAGATGGACGTTTCCTGGTTGCTGCTGCCACCGGCCCATTTGATCTGGAAAGAGCCATAGCCCTAGACAAAGCTGGAGCAGACATCATTGCCATGGATGTGGCCCACGCCCACAAACCCAGTATTATCAAGTCTGCCCGGAAAATGAAAGAAAACATCCAGGCTGATCTTCTGGTGGGTAACATTGCTACTGGTGAAGCAGCCGAAGCAATCATATCTGGTGTAGATGTTGATGGTTTGAAAGTGGGCATAGGGCCTGGATCAATATGTACTACAAGGATCATAGCTGGAGTGGGAGTACCACAGTTAACCGCCATATCCAGTGTAGCGGATGTCGCCAGGGAACATGGCGTGCCGGTTATTGGTGATGGAGGATTAAGATATTCTGGAGATGTTGCCAAAGCCATAGCAGTGGGTGCGGATGCAGTAATGGTTGGAAGTTTAATGGCAGGAACCACTGAATCTCCAGGTGAAGTGGTTATAATGAACGGCCGCAAATTCAAACAGTACCGGGGAATGGGATCACTCGGGGCCATGACTGGTGGTTCAGGAGCAGGAACTGACCGCTACTTCCAGGAAGTTAAAGGACCCATGAAGCACGCCAAACTGGTGCCTGAAGGTGTGGAAGGAGTTGTACCCTTCAAAGGACCGGCTGAAGAAGTGATATTCCAACTGATGGGTGGTCTTAAAGCATCTATGGGATACAGTGGTGCTGGTAACATCCCCGAAATGTGGGAGAAATCCAGGTTTGTCAGGATCACCTCCAGTGGTATGACTGAAAGCCATCCACATGACCTTTTAATAACAAACGAAAGCCCCAACTACCCCACAACCCGACTCATGTAAAAGGTTGTGGATAAATATTTTTTTAAATCTTTGGTGAAATACGATTTAAGAAATATAAAATTAAGAATAGAGTACTGAAATAAAATTTTTGGGGAAAAAATCTTATTTTACTTTTATGGAAAATTTTTTTGAGGGTTAAAAAATTCATGAAATCCTGTATAATACTTTGTGGTGGCAGAAGCCGACGTATGGGAAAGGATAAAGGATTGATGAATTTAGATGGGGACCCCTTCATAATCCACTTGTTGAAGATGGTTGTAAAAATTACTGAAGAAATCATACTGGTTTTAAGGGATAAAAAACAGGTAGAATTATATCAAAACTGTATTAATGACTTTAAAAGGCAAATACATAATCATGACCCCCACATCAAACTGGTAGTTGATATTGAAGTAGATCAGGGCCCCCTTCTGGGACTTTATACTGGCTTATCACACATAAAATCAGAGGGTGCATTAGTTTTGCCCTGTGATTCTCCTTTTGTCTCACCTTACTTTGTAGATAAAATGTTCGAATTAACAGAAGTTAGTGAAGCCTGTATTCTGGTTCCAGTTTGGCCAGATGGATCAACCGAACCATTACATTCTTATTACTGTAAAGAATGTATTCCTATAATTCAGAAACAGTTGGAAAATGGTTTTCGGAATGTTAAATCATTACTGGAAAAAATTGATGTAGCTTATGTTGGTGTTGAAGTTTTAGATCCAGGAAAAAAAAGTTTCATCAATTTAAACCGTCCAGAAGATGTGTCCCAATCCCTTAAGAAATAAAAAAATCATTATTCTAATAATTAACAATTAAAAACATAAACAAAGGGACGTAGGGGCAGGAGTAGTAAATAATAGTTCAAGATGAATCAACATCCCCATCTTTTTTTTAATTCATTTATTAAGCTGTTTAAGGTTATTAATTCTAGATAATCCAAGATAACTAATAAAAAAGGAGATTTTTTTATGGATTTAGAGAGATTTAATGAGGAAAATTGTGGGGTGATGTTCATAAATTATATTAAAACTGTTTCCACAACTGGAACATCTTCAAGGGGCGTAATGTCCACGCTTCCAGGGTTTCTTCCCATTTGGAGGAAGAATGTGTTAACCCTTTCAATCATATCTATATATTCTCTCTTGTGAATGCGGCAACCGTCAACAACCGCATATTTAGGCAGGTCTCCATTCAACCTTTTAAATTCTATTACCTTATCCACCATTTTTCTATACTGCTCGAGAGTTAGACTCTCCATTGCATCGACCACATTTAGTTTTTTAATGTTATTGGTAGCACCACTTAAAAAGGTTACGGAATAATCCCCATTTTAATTAATAAAGAATGAAATAAAAAAAAATTAAAGTGGGTTTTTATTGTCTAATTACTGAGTTATTTCCACGTGAGCGTGTTGATCAAAGGGATTGGTTCTAACTGCCAGTGAAAACAGGTAAGGGTAGTTTTTCATTAAATGTTCCATATACTGTAACCATTCAACTAATAAAAGGCTGTAAATCCGTACTAAATCCCCAGAAAGATGATCAAAGTCTGATTTTGGAAGCTTAGCCAGGTCAATACGGTTATCCAGTTCCTCCATGAGGTGGAATACTGCCCAGAGAAGATCAGTGAATGTTTCATGTTCCAGTAAGTTGGGGTTCTCCAGTAAAGCCAGTAAGAATTTCCGCTCATCTACCAGGAATTTTTTAGTATATATTAAAAACTGAATTGATTTGGGGTCATCCTTGATATTTAAGGTGTATTCAAATTCTTGGATGGCTTTTTTTGCCCTTTTGAAATCTTTTTCAGACCAGTTATTGTTGATCAAAAGATCGTCTTTTATGTGTTCAGCATCAGGGTCGAATTTGGTGATGGCTGTCAGTAGATCAGTTCCCACTTCACTGAAAAAGGCACCAATTACCATGTTTAGTTTTTCCATCATCTGCTTCTTTTCTCTGCTGCTGATGGCATTTTCAATTACCAACACCACGAAGAGTATCTCAATGGGTAAAAAGGCAATATCAATACCAATGTAAAATAAAACTCCATGGAGATCATGGAAGATGAAATAATTGGCCACGTAAAGTAAGGCAGAAAGTATAACCAGAAATATTCCCAGTTTAACCTTCCAACCAAAATATTCAGATAGTTTCATTCATTCACCTGTTTTAATCAATTAATAATTATATTATTTTAATTCTTTTTCCATATATAGGGGATTCACATCTTAATTAGAAAGTTTAAGAAATTAGTATTATACTGGAGTTTTACACTAATAACAGATTTTACCTCGTTTCTACCCATGTACAATAAATGGAGGAATATTATGCATTAAAATGTTACGATCTTATTTCACTGCAGAAATAATGGTGATTGGGTTTCTTCCCAGCATCATGGTGCCTCTTTCGGTTATTTTCCCCTTGGCAATGGTTACTTCCACCACATCGGGAGTCATTCCCAATTCTTTAAGGGTGTCAACCGCTTCAACCCTGGTTTCCAATAGGATGGAAGTTACCACTATTCGACCATGTTTATTAAGCTTTTCATATCCCTGTTTTATTATAAATGGGAGATCTCCACTGCTTCCACCTACCAGGAAGGTGTCGAAGGATTCAATGCCTTCCAATACCTCTAGGGCATCACCTTCCACCAGTTGAACTTTAGGGGTGAGACCATGTTTTTGCAAATTTTGACGGGTTAGTTCCAGGGCTTCCGGATTTTTATCCAGTGCAATCACTTTCCGGGCCTTACGAGCGGATTCCAGTGTTAAACCACCACTACCGCAGCCCACATCAACCACTGTATCATTGGATGCTATTCTGGCCTTGCACATTACCAGGCACCTTACCTCTTCCTTAGTAGGTCCGGGCACACCCTGGATCTGGACGAAATCCTCATCCGGGATCATGGGACCTCTCCCTGCCATCTCTGGTAGAGGTTATGGTCAATATGGAGAACATCCAGTATTTTACCCACTAGGAAATCAACCAGATCATCCATGTTCTGGGGTTGGTGGTAAAAAGCAGGCATTGCTGGGAGGATTATTGCACCTTCACGGCTGATACTTAGCATATTCTCTAAATGAACTGAACGTAAAGGCGTTTCGCGGGGCACCAGGAGTAACGTTCTTCTCTCCTTCAAAACTACATCTGCAGCCCGGGTAACCGCATTGCTGGCAAAACCAGTGGATATTGCAGAAATGGTCTTCATGGTACAGGGGACAATGACCATGGATTCAAAACGGCAGGAACCACTGTTAATGGCACTGGTAAGGTCTCCTGGATCATAAAACTTGTGACAAAGTCCCTTTAGTTCATCTTCATCCATCCCCATTTCGTATTTCAGGATGATACGTGCCGGGTCAGTTACCACCAGGGCAGTTTTCCTTCCCATTTCTTTCAATACTTCCAGGAGTCTGACACCGTAAATAACGCCGCTAGCTCCAGTTATGGCTACCACTATCATTTTAATCACTATTGTCTAAATAAGCTTATTTATCCACTTGAATACTATGTAATTAATGAATTAATTCTATAAAGTTAAATGTATATAGGAAAGTATTTGGTTAGAATCCAATAAATGGCTTTAGACGATGATTTAATCAGGGATATCTAGATAATCAATGAAATTAAGTTCAGAGGCTTTTTCTGAGTATTTTTCTGGAAGGTAGATGCATAAATCCGCATGATTGAAACGGGCATCTTTAAGTGCCCTAACCAGATTAGAAATATCACCTAGTGGGACAATATCCCCATTTACAGACACTGGAGTGGTCATTTCATGGAAAGATGGGTATTCTGGAATATCAACCATTATATATTCTTCACCAGCTCCTATGTCCAGGGCTATATCATTTTCAGCTTTTTTTATGGAAGTTATATTCATTTTAAAAATATCCTCTGGATTGGGTATGTCATTGAGTTTAAGGGAGTACACCCGTTTAAAGAGTTGCCTGTTGTCCAATCTTCTCATAATATCTCCGATGAAACCATTCACAGCTCTGGCTGATGAGATTATGTCAATATCATCGTAGCGGTAAATCTCGTGTTCATTGATTAGCTGTTTTTCCAGTAGTTTCCCCAAGCAGCGCCGGAACATGGAGTTAACAATCCTGGTGGTATGGTGCTGGTAAACACTTGGATACATGAAATAACGAGCTAACAACATGGATTCTGCTGCCTGAACACCTTTGCCATCCAGGAGGAGTAACTCGTTTTCCAGTTTCATATTGTAAATAAGGCGTTCCACATCGATAACACCATAAGCAACCCCTGTGAAGTATGAATCCCTTAGCAAGTAGTCCATACGATCCACATCCAGTTCACCTGAGATCATATGGCCCAGTGGCCCTTCACCACTGATCACCTTCAGTACTTCATTCACACTGAACTTTTCAGATAGAATGTCTCCCAGTTGTGATTCTTTAATGAGTTTGGAGGTGAGTTCCTCATGGGATGATTCAATACTGCCCTCTGATACATGAGAAAATGGTCCATGGCCCGCATCATGTAGAATGGCACAACATCGAATCAGGGAATGAGTATCTTCATCCAGCTGCAGGTTTAGGGCCAACCTGGAGGCCAAATACATGGTGCCAATGGAATGTTCAAAACGAGTATGATTGGCACCTGGGTACACCAGATAGGTAAATCCTAACTGTTTGATCCTCCTCAGACGCTGAATTTCAGGAGTATCCGTTAATTTAACTTCAAAATCATCTAACTGAAGATTTCCATGAACACTATCCCGAATAAACTTCATTTAGGACCTCCATGGAGCTTATAAATTGCTTTCCCCCTCTTGAAATGATTAAATTCAAGGTAAACCCCCATTTTGGAATATTCAGTTCAAATCTGACTCTTTAATAAATCGAACGCAATTTTAGCTCTGCCTTAAGTTCAAATCTGACATTAGTTCTAAATCTACCTAAGTTCAAAACCCGAATATTTTATCCTCCGGACATGATGATTTTACTACCAGCACTGCCCTTTTCCTCTTTTTTAAAGTCAAGTTCGTATTTTACTCTTTCTATAATCTCTTCCAGTGCTTCACGAGTTTCATGACGGTGGCTTCCAGCTACTGCCACCAGGAATAGAGGATCACCTGGTTTGAAATGGCCAAGGTAATGAACTACAGCAATTTCCTTTACTCCGTTTTTTTCCTGAACCTGGATTAAAATCTTTTCAAGTTCTTTTTCTGTTTTTTCAGGATCTGGAGATGTTAACACCATTTCATCCGTGGTTTTAGCCTCATCTTTCCCTCTTACAATTCCCTCAAAGGTGAATATGGCTCCACACTCCCCAATAGAGGGGGTTTCCTTGATTTTCTGGGTTAAATCATTCAGGGTGATTATTTCCTCATAATCTGGAATTATTCTGGCAAATATCATACTTCACTTACCTCCTTTCTGGCTAGTTGTTTAATTCTAGCAATACCATCAATTTCATTAATAACTTCTACTACTGATTCTGGGACTAATTTTTCCCAGTTATCACCAGCTAGCATTCTACGCCGAACTTCTGTCCCGGAATAGCTTTTTCTGTTAAATAATGGGGGTTCGGTAACCTGATAACCCTTTTCATGAAAAAGTCTCTGGACCAGTGGGTTGCCAGAGTAGACATGTTCAAATGGTGGGGTTAACATTTCCATATGGGCCACCCAGAGGGAGTTACACTCTATATCCTGCACTGGTATGATGTAGTAACAGGATGCTGGTATGTCATTTTCTGCCAGGGCCTTAGTGATCATCATCACCCTCTCTCCGGCGGTGAATGGATCTTTAAGACTGTGACTGACCTGCGCACTACCAATTCCAATGATCACTTCTTCCACATCATTCAGGATCCTTTCCATTACCTGAATATGTCCCCGGTGCACCGGTTGCATTCTCCCCACCAGAAGTCCTCTCATAATCAAACACCATATTTAATAATTGATTAAAATTTTAACATGATTGAAATTTTGTATTATAAATATTTGATTCTGAAGTCGAATTATTCAATCTAAGTTTTTTTTACCGTTTATTATATTACACTGCAAACCAAAATCATGAGTTTCAACTGACAATCCATTAAAATAATTTGAATTACCATTCTATTAAATATCACATAATCTAAATATTTCTCTCTTTTTGCACGCATAAATAATTAACCAAAAGATTGGAAAGATTGCTAATTTGGAGAGTTACCAATAAATCAATAAATAGGGAGTTATTTCAGAGATTAATGAGAATCTGATATAAAATATATTAGGATAGGGAGTATGAAGTGTTATTAATGTTTTGATGACTTTGTAACAAGTTTACTGAATATAAGAGGAAAGTGGTAAGGGGATAACTGGGGATATTCTGAAAGGTTAATATCCAAGTTTAGAATATTGAGGAAAAAATCACGATAACCTATATATCCCCATGGGATTAACAAGAGTTAGGGATTATAAAGACAATAACTTTATCAATAAATGCATAATAAATTTTTTGGGAGACTAATCCTTATTATGAAAAAATCAAAGGATAATGGTGATAAAGAATGATAAAGATTGAGAATCTATCAAAAACTTACCACATGGAGGAAGGTCTTAAGATCAAGGCACTGGATCAGGTTAACCTGGAAGTGGAAAAGGGTGAGATTGTGGGGATTATTGGGACCAGTGGTTCTGGTAAAACCAGTTTGCTCCGTGTGTTAAGGGGTGTGGAACCATTTGATGATGGGTCAATTACCATTGATGATGTGACAGTGACCCCTGAATCCACCACTTACTATTCCCGGAAACTGCGAGAGGCAACCGCAATTCACCTGCAGCGTTCCTTTGGATTATGGTCTGAAACAGCAATTAACAATGTTATAAGGAAGCTTTACGGGACTAAGTATGGGGATGAAGCATTAACTGATTTTGACTTTGCATTTGACGAGTTTGAAGAGGAAGCTATGGAAATTCTCCGTGTGGTGGGTCTGGATCATAAAGCCACTCATTTCGCACCAGTACTGAGTGGTGGGGAAAAACAGAGACTTATTATGGCCCGACAGTTAGCTAAAAAGCCCAAAGTTCTATTGTTAGACGAACCTGCCACCATGTCTTGCCCTAAGACAAAACAGGAAATTCTGGATGCGATTCGTAATATTAACCAGGACTTGGGAGTGACCGTAATCCTGGTTTCTCACCTTCCTGAGGTTCATCACTACCTCTCCCAGAGGCTGGTATTAATGGAAGAAGGACAGGTGGTGGATGTAGGTTCACCAGATAAAATAATCAAGGAATTCCTCCAGAAAATGGAAGATGAACTACCCAAACGTAACAGTGAAGATATTGGGAAGACCATAATCAAAGCCCGCGACCTGGAGAAAAGGTTTTATCTTCTTAAAGCAGGTAATGTGCTGGAGTTAACAGATGCAAGCTTCGATATTAATGAAAGAGAGATCGTTTCCCTTATTGGGCCCAGTGGTGCTGGTAAGACCGTGCTACTACGTATGGTGGGTGGTCTGGACCTTCCTGATGCCGGTAAAGTCACCTTTAAACTGGACGGTGAATGGGTGGACATGCACCAGCCTGGAATTGACCGAATGGAAATCCGCCGCCAAATGGGATTCATGCACCAGGAATTCGCACTGGTACATCACGCCCGTATCCGGGATCAGATCGCCGGAAGACTGGGAGTTAAAGGAATAATGGTAGTGGATGAAGCCAAGAAAAAAGCCGAAGAACTGGGTATCAGTGACCTGGCCCTGGATGTTCTATACCAGCTCACAGATCTTCCCGAAAATGAGGCAAAACAGCGTTTAGAACAGTTAGGTTTATCTGGAAATATTTTAGATGCACTTTTCCCAAGTTTCCCAGATAATAAAATCAAAGAATATGCTGAACCCATATTCAAAGCACTGGACCTTCCCCTGGATATTTTAAATCGTCGATCCTATGAATTATCAGGAGGTCAGAAAGTCAGGGCAACCCTGGCCCTGGTGCTAACATCACATCCCAAGGTTCTTATCTTAGATGAACCATTCGGTGATCTGGATCCGATAACCCTCCGTATTGTTTCCAATTCCCTCAAACGGATAAATAAAGAATTCAACACCACCATCATCATGGTTAGCCATCATATTGACTTCATTGAGGAACTTTCCACCCGTTCCATACGCATGGAAGATGGGAAACTCATTGGAGATGGAGATCCTGATATTGAGTGTGATAAATTCATTAAAAGCTGTGGAGCTCATTATCTTGAGAATATTTCCCAGTGGAAAGAGAAATTACTGGAAGAATAAAATTTTTTACTTGGATATAACTAAACATGAAAAAAAGGGGAGATTTTTACAATGGAATTTGAAAATATGGATGTGGGAAGCTTTTACCGAATGCTGGCACCTCGCCCCACCATAATTGTGACCACTGTGAATAATGAAGGGGAAGTTAATGCTGCCCCTTTTTCCTTCACCATGCCAGTTTCAGTTAACCCACCATTAATTGCAGTGTCATCTGTGCCCCGGCACCATACTTATCAGAATCTGGAAGAAACCAGGGAGTTGGTGGTTAACATTCCCAGTGCAGATATACTCAACCAACTATGGGTTACTGGTGAAAAGTTCCCCCAGGGAGTGAATGAGATTAAAGAAGCAGGTTTGACTGAGATGGATTCTGTTGAAGTCGCACCACCTTGGATAAAGGAATGCCTGGCCCATATGGAGTGTAAAGTTGAATTCACCCAGGAATGTGGTGATCATCATTTAGTGGTTGGACGGGTATTGAAGGTTGGTGTCAGGGAAGATGCCATGCGGGAAGGACTTCTGGATGTGGAAATGGTGAAACCATTACTCCATCTAGGTGGTAAGGACTTTGTGGTGGGTGACCATCGTAGGAAAGTGGATTGAAAATAATTTCAAGGTAATATAGCTTTATTAATCCAATTCTAGTAAAATTTGTTGGAATTAAATTAGATCAATGTAAGGGGAAATAAAAATAAAAGTGAATAAATAGAATAATATAATGGATTAAAATTATGGGAATAATTTAAAATGGGAAGTCAAAATATGTTCAACACTATAATGGTCCCCACTGATGGATCCGAGTACTCTAAAAGGGCTGAAAATACCGCATTATCTCTTGCTAAAAAATTGGGTTCAACTGTTGTTGCCCTCCACATAATCGATGATAAACTCATATATCCCTATGAAGTACTGCAGGATGAGGGTAAAGCCATTCTCCAGGAAGTACAAAAGAAGGGTCAGGATATGGGTGTGGAAGTCCATGAAATACTTCTGGTTGGAAGCCCCACCAAGGATATGGTCAAAATAACCCAGAAAGCAGGAGCTGATCTGGTGGTTATAGGTACACACGGGAAAACCGGACTGGAGAAGCTTATAATGGGCAGTGTGGCTGAGAATACTCTGAAAAAAGTTGAAATACCCATATTGCTCGTTAAATAAATTCCTTATCTTTCTAATTCATCTTTTTTTTAATATTAATTCATACCATACCTGAATCCACGGATAAGAGCTAAATAGGGTTCATAAGACAAGAAAGGCTACCTGGTTAAGATTAATGCCCTATGACTATTTTCATATCCCATATAGATCTAATAATATTTCTTAAGGATTAATGACTTACGTCACGAGAGATTTCAATGATAGGGGAGGGGTAATAATGAAAACCATAAAGGGGATTAAATGGATATGGCCCATTATCCTAATATTTTTATTTTTAATAAGTATGGGAACGGGTTTTTACATTTCCACATCAATAGCCTTCCCCCAGAATCCAGCCACATATTCCTATTTTGAGAAGATATGTAACATGCCCTACATCTCCACCCCTGGACCTCTACCTCCAGAAGTGTTTTGGCAGCAGGGTGGAAATTGTGATGACCGTGCCCTGGCTTTAAAAACGTATCTTGTTAGTAGGGGAGCTGAAGATGTTCAGATATGTTGGGTTTGCAGGATGGAAAACGGTAAAATGATCTCCTCCTATGATGGGAGCTATGGTCATTCCTTCGTAGTATGGAATAATAAGGTATACAATCCATCTATAAATGAGTCCCGGAAATTCTATGAGGAAGATATCCAAGAATTTCAGAACTTTTTAAAGGAATTATTCGGATTCAATACCTGGTATTTCGAAAACCAGACAGTTGGGACTTCATTTTGAATGTTCAAGTTAAAACATATTGTTATCATCACATCACTATATTCCAACTAGCATTAATACAAAACCAACTAAAATTTAATCTGACATTAATAAAAGATTAACCTGAATAATTACGTGAAAAAATGAATAAAATGGGGTGATAATAATGAGACTTTGGAGTCTTCATCCTGGATATTTGGATAGTAAAGGTTTGGTGGCACTTTGGAGAGAGGGTTTACTGGCCCGTGCTGTTTTAACAGGTAAGACTAAAGGTTATACCCATCATCCTCAGCTTAATCGCTTTAAGATACAGGATCATCCCCTTCTTTTTCTGGATACTTACCTAAACCATGTTTACAATGAAGCCTGTGCAAGGGGATATAATTTCAATCAGGAAAAAATTGGAGTAAATTGTACCACCAGGCAAATCCCAGTTACCAGTGGGCAACTATCCTATGAATTTCATCATCTCCAGGGGAAACTCCAGAAACGAGACCATGATACATACTTGGCAACAAAAAGGTTGATGGATAAAAAGGGATCAATCCAAACAAACCCTGTTTTTAAAGTAATTCCTGGTGATATTGAACCCTGGGAAAAGGTAGAAAAGTAATATTAAGAGTGAAAAAGGTTAAAAAAGTAATATTGAAACAGTTGAAAAGGTTAAAAAGTGAAATGGAAACTTACTGAATGAACATTCATAGTCTTACCAATATGATTATTAACCTGAGAGGTGCATAATACTTAATAGATAATTGAATTTAGATCAAGGGAATTTCCATTAGATAGATACTAAGATTCGTTGAAAAATGGTATTAGTGTAGGTGGTTGAATGAGCAGATACAAATGCAAAGTTTGTGGTTATATCTACGACACTGAATCTGGTGAGCCACGGAATAAGACAGCCCCTGGAACTGAATTTGAAGACTTACCTGATGACTGGTTCTGCCCTCACTGCGGAGCTAACAAACACCGTTTTGTAACTATATGATAGTAAACACCAGGAATTGGGGGAATACTATGAAAAGATACAAGTGTAAGGTCTGTAATTATATCTACGATCCTGAAGTAGGAGAACCGAGAACCGGAACTCCTCCTGGAACAGCCTTTGAGGATCTGCCCGATGATTGGACCTGCCCTAAATGTGGTGCTGGTAAATTCCGCTTCATAGCAATTTAATCCAACAAGTGTTTATTTTTTTAATTATCCACTGATCCTCAACCCACAAACCCGTATTTAAGGAAAAGGTTAAACTATGGAAAAATGAAAATGCAGACTCTGTGGTTACATATATGATCCTGAAAATGAAGACCCCAAAAGGAAAATATCCCCAGGAACACTATTGGAAGACTTACCTGAAAATTGGGTTTGTCCATCCTGTGGTGCAAAAAAAAGATATTCGTTAGGGTTGAATAAACAATCCAATGATCCTGGTTAAAAAAATCCTGTATTAAACTAGATTTAAACCTTATAGCGGGTTTTAGATCCTTAAAAAATTCATTGCTAAAAATTTTCCATGGGCTTTTCAAAAAAAATGTAATTTCATGAATTTATCATGAATAGTTAAACCAAAGAGGTGTAATAAAATGCAAAAATACTTGTGTAAACCATGTGGATACATCTATAACCCTGAAGAAGGAGATGAAATGTCAGGAATCGAGCCCGGAACTGCTTTTGAAGACTTGCCCGATGATTGGGTCTGTCCTATGTGCGGTGCGGATAAAGACATGTTCGAACCAGTTGATTAATTACATATATTAATTAATTTTTTAAAAGAGAGGGATGTGAAAAGATATGTTAGATGAAAAGATGAAAGAGGCCCTGAATTATCAGTTGAACCGGGAACTCTACTCTGGTTATCTATATCTGGCCATGGGGGCCTATTTTGAGGATGAAGATCTGCCGGGCTTTGGTAACTGGATGAGGATCCAGGCCCAGGAGGAGTTAAGCCATGCCATGAAGTTCTACGATTACTTGGTGCAGAGGGGTAGCCGGGTATTGATGGCTGAGATTGAAGAACCTCAAAGTGAATGGGATTCCCCAGTGGCTGCCTTTGAACACGTTTACCAGCACGAGCAAATGGTCACCGGCCTGATTAACGGACTGGTGAACCTGGCCCTGGAACTCTCTGACCATGCCACCAACAATTTCCTACAATGGTTTGTGGCTGAACAGGTTGAAGAGGAAGAATCCTCCAGCGGAGTCCTGCAAAAAGTTAAATTAGCCGGTAAATCTGGCAGCGGACTTTACATGCTAGACCAGGAATTAGCTCAGAGGGTATTCCATCCCCCAACTGCTAATGAATAATTTAAGTTATTTTTTATTTTCTTACATTTTTGGGATTTTCAGGATATATTGTCAATTTCCTCCTAAATTCACATTTAGTGTTTTGGAGAGTTAAATAATAAATAATAAATAAAAAATTGGATAAAAATAAGACTGTATAATTTACTTTATGGGGGTAAACTATGGGAGAAAAAGTTTACGAACTAAGAAAAATTAAGAAAAAAGGGAAAGGAATGCCACTTATTGGGGATAAATTCCCTAAAATGGAAGTTCAAACCACCCACGGAATGATGAAACTGCCCAAAGCATTTAAGGGGAAATGGTTCATACTCTTCAGTCATCCTGGAGATTTCACACCAGTGTGTACCACTGAATTCGTCTCTTTCCAGCTCCGCTACGATCTATTCCGGGACTTGAACTGCGAACTCATTGGACTTTCCGTGGACCAGGTTTTCTCACACCTGAAATGGGTTCAGTGGATTGCTGAAAACTTCGATGTGGACATTGAATTCCCTATAATCGCTGACACCGGTAAAGTGGCAGATACTCTGGGATTAATCCACCCTAACAAGGGCACTAACACGGTAAGAGCGGTGTTCATCGTTGATCCAGAGGGAATCATTCGGGCTATGCTCTACTATCCTCAGGAATTGGGAAGGAACATGGATGAGATTCTTAGAATGGTGGAAGCATTCCAAACTGCTGAAGAGAAGGGTGTGGCCATACCTGCCAACTGGCCCTGCAATGAAATCATTGGCAAAGGATTGATCATTCCCCCAGCAGCCGACATTGAAACTGCACTTAAACGTCCAGGAGAATATAAATGTTTCGACTGGTGGTTGTGCTACCGTAACTACTACAAATGGTAAGTAGAAGAGGTTTCGGACATAAATAGATTTAAAGGTGATATAAAATGGCAAAAAAGAAATATGAACTTCCCTCACTTCCTTATGGATATGGCGATCTGGCTCCCCACATATCAGAGGAACAACTCCAGATACACCATGACAAACATCACCAGGCATATGTGGATGGTGCTAACGCAATTTTAGCCAAATTTGACAGCCGTCCTGGTCTGGAATTTGATGTAAAAGCAGTGGCCAAGGAACTCTCCTTCAATGTGGGTGGATTCGTACTGCACAAACTATTCTGGGAAAACATGGCACCAGCTCCTAAAGGAGGTGGGGAACCCATTGGAACCATTGCCAAATACATTGAGAAAGACTTTGGATCCTTTGAAAGGTTTAAACAGGAATTTTCCCAGGCAGCCATTAGCACCGAAGGATCAGGATGGGCCGCCCTGACCATATGCCGGGCCACTGACCGGTTGTTTATCACCCAGATTGAAAAACATAACGTGAATGTGATTCCCCACTTCCGTATCCTGATGGTTCTAGATGTATGGGAACACGCCTACTACCTGGACTACAATAATGTCCGACCAGATTATGTGGAGGCATTCTGGAACATTGTAAACTGGGAAGAAGTGAATCGACGTATTGAGGTTGAACTCCTGGCCAGTGGATTGAACCTGGTGGACAACCGCCGCATACTGGACATGAAACTGGAAGAGTTCCAGGATAATTTCGATGATTGGCTGGAATCTATGAAGTAGAGCCTAATCATCCCTTTTTTATTTTTATTGGCTATATTATTTTGAATCAACTTTTCTTCAAATCATTTACTCTTTAATACAAGGATAGTTTTTTAATAAAATTAAAAATTAGGATAATTTAGCTTATCTATTCACAATTAGCGCGAATTATAATATCTATTTAAAAATTAGGACGAATTATATTAACTCTTTGAATATATATTTAAATTTAAGATGTTTTGAATTCGAGATGCGTTTTATGTTCAATATTTTACCATGAACACATTTCCTTGTTCACCACAGACAAACTCGCAATAGATAAATACCATTTCTATTATAATGGTTTATATAATATGGATTGTCCAGTTGATGTTAATTTAGAATTATGTTTTAATGATAGTCAATTATAATTAACACTTAAATTTTATTGACTCTAAACTAGAATGATGCCAAAAGAAATTATTCACATTCTATCCATTTATTTTCTATCGAGGTGTATAGATGATCTACAATGAGAAGGCTGAGTGCATGTCAGTCAAGGAAAAGGAAGAGTTACAGCTTAAACGATTGCAAGTTGTTGTTAAAAGGGCCTATGAAAACGTGCCCTATTACCGCCAGCGGCTGGATGAAGCAGGAGTAAGCCCTGAAGATATTCAAACTCTTAAGGACCTAGAAAAAATACCATTTACAACTAAAAGCGACTTGAGAGATGCCTATCCATTCGGAATGTTCGCAGTCAGCACCGATGACATTGTGGAAATCCACACCACCTCTGGAACCACTGGTAAACCAACAGTATCAGGATACACCGAAAAAGATCTTGAAATATGGGGCGAAGTGGTTGCCAGGGCATTGTCCATGGCTCACGCCACCAAGAAAGATATAGTTCAAAACTGTTATGGTTATGGTTTGTTCACCGGAGGATTGGGAGTACACTATGGTGGTCAGAAAATAGGCTGCACTGTGATACCCATCAGCGCCGGGAACACCCAACGTCAGATTGAAGTGATCCAGGACTTTAAAAGTACCATCATCACATGCACCCCCAGTTACGCCATGTACCTGGCAGAGGTACTGGAGAGGGAAGAGATCCCTAAAGAAGACATCAAACTCAAGGCAGGAGTTTTCGGTGCAGAG
Source organism: Methanobacterium subterraneum (assembly GCF_002813695.1). Taxonomy (NCBI): domain Archaea; kingdom Methanobacteriati; phylum Methanobacteriota; class Methanobacteria; order Methanobacteriales; family Methanobacteriaceae; genus Methanobacterium; species Methanobacterium subterraneum. The sequence goes on from NZ_CP017768.1 coordinate 873,070, forward strand.
ATGTGGACTGAAGAGATGCGGGCAGAGATTGAAAGACGCCTTAATGTTTCAGCACTGAATATCTACGGACTCACCGAGATCATTGGACCGGGAGTGGCCCAGGAGTGTATGGAAAAAAATGGACTGCATATTTTTGATGATCATTTCTACCCTGAGGTCGTGGACCCCCAGACACTGGAAACACTACCTGAAGGTGAGAAGGGAGAACTGGTACTGACCACCCTTACCCGTGAAGGTATGCCCGTTCTCCGTTTCCGTACCCGAGATATAACTGCCCTGCGCAGTGGTGAATGTGGCTGTGGAAGAACCCATGTAAAGATGGAGCGGATAACGGGAAGATCAGATGACATGCTCAAGATACGGGGTGTGATTGTATTCCCATCCCAGATAGAGCGGGCACTGCTTAAAATACCTGGAATGGAACCCCACTACCAGATCATTGCCAGCCGACCCCAGCACCTGGATGAACTGGAAGTACAGGTTGAAACCTCCCCTGCACTATTTTCTGATGAGGTTAAACACGTGGAAGAGGTTAAAAGATCCATTGAAAAACATATACACGATGAGATAGGTTTAAGGGTGAATGTATCACTGGTGGAACCACGCAGCCTCCCCAGGAGTGAGGGAAAAGCAGTCAGGGTTATTGACAATCGAGAATTGAGTTAGTTGGTTATTCAGATTCAATAAGTTAAGTTGGATTGAAAATGGATTATAAATAAGGGGATGAGTAATATGAAGTTAAAACAAATATCTGTATTTCTTGAAAACAGGAAAGGAAGACTTTGGAAGGCAATGAATGTGCTTTCAAATGCAGGGGTTAATATTAGGGCTCTTTCAATAGCTGACACATCTGAATTTGGCATACTCCGTATGATAGTTCCTGATCCAGATGTGGCAAAGGAGATACTGGAGAAGAACAACTTCGTGGTAAAGGTTAACGATGTCATTGCCGTGGAAGTTATGGATCAGCCCGGAGGGTTGGATGTACTCCTAGGTGTTCTAAACAAGGCCGATATCAATGTGGAGTACCTCTACGCCTTTGTGGAGAAAAAAACCGACAAAGCAATTGTGGTGATTCGCACTGAAGACTTGGATGCGGGTATTAAAACATTGGAAAAAGGCGGGATTAGTATATTAAAGGCAGATGATGTTAACCTCCTTTAGGAAGTTAACAACTAACACCTTTTTTTTGTTGAATTTATTAGTTTTATTTACTCTTTTCAAATATTGCAAGATAATGGGATTTACATCCAACTTCAAGGTCTTCCCCTACTTCATTATCCAGTTGAACCATTTCAAACCCGTGCTCAATGAACATTTTTTCCAAATCATCCGGAGCAATTTTGAATTTAAAAGGAGGACCGTATCCAGTGTCCATTTTTTTATAATCCATAACTGCTATTTTTCCATCGGGCTTGATAACTCTTTTAAGTTCGGTGATAGCTTCATCAGTATTTTTTCGGGCTATAAATCCATGAAAAACATTGATCAAAAGACAAATGTCTACTGTATCATCTCCAAGGACTATAAATCCCGCTATATCTGATTGAACTGGAATTACGTTAGTTATTCCCTTTTCTTTTATATCTTTTTTTAGATCTGTTATGGATGGTTCATAGATATCAAGAGCATAGATTGTTGCTTCATCATCCATAATCTCATGAGCTTCCATGGCAACATGACCATCACCACAACCTGCATCCATAAATACTTCATTTCCATCAAGATCTAATCTTGAGATTATATCTCTGGCATCAATAAAAGATTCACTTGATCTTCCCTGGATTCGGTGACCATTAGATGGGTATAAACCGGTATTGTTTGACATTTCTATCTCTCTATTAAAGATTTTAATTCTGATAAATAATCGAAATATATAATGTAGAAAAAATGGGTTAATGTGGGAGGAAACTCATTTACTCCCCATTTAATCCATGAAAAAATACATGTTGTAGTTTTTTTTTAAGATCAAAATCCAATCTGAAAAAATAATTGAATTAAAAAATATCATATCATTTCTAGGTATTTGTTTTTGATCCGGTCGAATTCTTCCTGAGTGATGGCCCCAATATCCAGTAGTTCTTTGGCCTTTTTAATTTTCAGCACCGGGTCTTCATCTAGTGATACTTCTTCATCACTAATTTGGGCAGAAGTCCGTTCTTCATTTGTGACTTCACTAGGGGTTGATTTTTCAATGGTTTGAACTTCATCATTAGTTTCCTTTCCAGCGGATTTAACCTCATCTGATTCAAACTTCTCAGGAACCTTAATTTCAGGTATATTTCCTTCAGATGTTTTCTCTTCAGGGGTTTCCACGATGGTTGCTGCTTGTTCATCAGCAGTATCCTGGGTTGGGGGAATAACTGTTCCATTCTGAGTTATTGGAGTTTCATCTTCAAATTTATGACCACAGATGATGCAGAACTTGGCATCCAGTTTATTGTTCTGATTACAGGAAGGACACAATTTATAATCCTGGGCAGGAGTGGTTGTAGGTGTAGTTACTGTTTCCACTGGAGGGGTGGTTTTAGTTTCTGTAACCTGAGTACTTTGGATGGTCAGAGGTGCTCCGCATCCCACACAGAATTTGGCTGTGGGAGGGTTGGGAGTCTGACATTGTGGGCATTTATTCGTTGACACGTCAGTAGGGGGTGTTTTATTCGCTTTAGAAAATGTTTCACCCCGTTTTTTTGCTTCTAACCTTTTTCTTATCTCTTCACTGGAAACCATAAACACACCTCTATTATTTTTTTATATCATTTCTTCATTAATTTGTATATTTGCGGCAAATTTACTTTATGAAAATGTGGTTAAATTTGTTAAAAATATCCCTGGATAGTTAAATTTGTTAAGAATTTTCATATATTATACTCTGGTTAATATGTGTGTACAGATTAATGGATTTTATGGTTGTTAATTTTCCACATTTGATTCAAAGTTCCATGGGCACCGTTTTCTATTGCTTTTTTAGTGAAATAGGAAGCTTTGGACAGGGATTCATCCAGTTTTTTCCCTCGGGATAAGTATGCAGTAACAGCTGCCGAGTATGTGCATCCTGATCCATGGGTATTGCTGCTTTCGAGGATTTCACCACCAATAAAATGTATGGATCTCTTATAAAAGATATCTCTCCCCTTTAGATGTCCCCCGGTAACCACAGTGGGGCATATTTTTCCCAGGGTGCAGGCTGCTTCACAGGCATCTTCTTCATTTTTTATTTCCAACCCAGTTAATGCCTCTGCTTCCTGGATGTTGGGGGTAGTTAGCATTGCCCGGGGTAGAAGATATTTTTTTATGGATTCTGCCACTTTATCCCTGGATAAACTCCCTCCTGAACCAGCAACCAGCACCGGGTCCACCACCAGTTTCAACCGGTGTTCAGATACTTTTCTGGCCACCATCTCCACCATTTCCCCGGAATATAGCATACCCGTCTTAGCGTACTCTATATTCTCCTGAGCCAGTATGAGATCGATTTGTTCAGATACAAAATCAGGGTTAATGGATTCTACACCGACGACTTGTTTCACATTCTGGGCAGTGAGTGCAGTGATCACTGCTGTGGGGTACACTCCCAGTGCCTGGAATGTTTTAACATCAGCCAGGATTCCTGCTCCACCAGATGGATCGAATCCGGCAATGGACATGGCTATCATTTCCTCTCCACCCTTAAACGCTCGGTGCCATGGTTGGATTGTACTACCAAGCCGATTCTTTTCAGAAACTTACGGGTTTCGGTTCCGAAACCATGGATCATTATTTCTCCCAGGTCTTCAGCAGTGTTCACATCCAGAGAAAGGTAGAATGAATCATAGATATACCAAGGCACCCCCAAGTTTTCTGCCTCTTTCAGGTGTTCGAAGAAGCTCCAATCACCGAATTTCATGCTGATTCCTTTGGTAGGGCAGAGAATTGCATTGGTTCCACCACCCTTGGCCGGGGCTATGACCACTGGCCATTTACTGGATAATTCCACCATTTCCTGCACCTGGTCCTGATGGATGAGGGGAACATCTGAAGGCACAATGAGCACCTGACTGGCGTAATCTGAACACCACTCCACTGCCTGGGTTAATGCTCCGTTAAGATCGGTTTGGCCCTCTTCAGAAAGACAGTTAACATTTAAATCTTTAACAAAATTAAGTACATCCCTATCTGAACTTATAACCACCACCTGATCCACACTACTACTTATGGCACTTATAACATCATTTAACATGGCTTTAAGAAGGTTCTCCCTTTCTAAGGGTGAAAGGGTAGGTGATAATCTGGTTTTAGCCTGAGAAAACCTGGAAACAGGGATTATTGCATATGTTTTCATGTTAATCAATTTTTGTTTAAGGTAGCCCTAGTCAGGGCCTTAAAGACATCTCTGATAGACTGCCATACGCCCATTTTAATCACTAATCCTAGTAATTCAAAGCCATTAAAGTAATTAATCCTAAAGTGGTTAACTTCTAAATATTATTCATCCTATATTCCCAGATTGTTCTTGAACCATTGCCGAAGATCACTGATCCAGGTGATGGCACTGTTACTGGACTCCACAGTGAACGAAATATTCTGGATTCCCTCAGATGAAAGGTTGAATCTGCTCATCACATTCTTTTTAGCAGTGTCCAGTTTTTCCTGTAACTGGTAATACTTTATTTTCTGATTTTGCACCACTGCCATTGCTTCACCACTGTAAACATCTACGTTGCCTTTACTTACAATAATCCATATCTGGAGTTGGGATTGGGTGGCATTCTGCAGATCTGATGGGTTTGAACTATCGATGATCTGTTTAACCTGGCTGGATGCCGTGCCTGAGGGGATAAGTGTGTCCCCTGTAACTGCTTTTTGGTCCGGTTCTATGCAGTAGGCCTGTACTGTGTCATTATTATTGGGGCTGATCTTCTTATCATTTATGATAACCAGATCCTGGGATTCCTTACTTTTGAGAATGGTTCCCTTATCCACCATCAATGGTTTGCTTCCATTATTAGTAATGGTCACATTATGGGGTATGGTTCCAGCAATGGTTTTTTGAGTTATTTCAACCTGTTTACTGTCATAGGCCTGTTCCAGTGTGATTCCTCCACCAGAAAGGAAGCTCATGACTCCGCAGCCCACTGCAAAGACCACTACTACCATTATCAGTGATACTAACCGTAAGTTCATATCTGATCCCCTTTAACATACCAATAAACTATGTTAAATTAATATTTTTTTCATTTTAACCAGTTTCAGTTGAAATAATTACAATTATAATGATAACCCTATTAGTAGGTTTTAGCCAGAAGGGCCACATGCTGGGCATTTTTTCCACAGTTTATACATTTACCTTCAGTTGCTTCTTCATTGACGCCCAGTATGTCAACTGTCACGTATTCTTCAATTTCGATACCACATGCCTCATCCCCACACCATGAGAAAGATACTATTCCTTTTTCATTGGTGATGATGTTTTTAGCATCTTCCAGTGTCTTGGCAGGGTGTATGTTTTCCTGGAAATTCTCCCAGGCCTTTTCTTTAAGGTTTCGAGCTATGTCATCTAAGATCATGTTCAAATCATTGATTAGCGCGTCTTCCCGATAATCCACGATTTCCTTTTCCATGGTATCTCTGCGAAGTGTGACCATTTTCTTATTCTCAATATCTCGGGGACCTATTTCCAGCCGGAGTGGTACTCCCCTCATTTCCCATTCATAGTACTTCTTACCAGCCCGGAGGTCGCGGTCATCCAGGTGAACCCTGAGGCCTGCTTTTTTAATTTTATTCTGGAGCTGTTTGCAGAAGTCCAGTACTTCCTGGGCAGTTTTCTTGAAGAGTACAGGTATTATAACCACCTGGTAAGGTGCCACAATAGGTGGTAGTTTCAGTCCAGATGAATCTCCGTGGATCCCGATGATGGATGCTATCACCCGGTCGGATAATCCATAACAGGTCTGGTAGACGTATTCATGTTCGCCTTCAGCTGTTTCATAGGTTATATCAAAGGTACGGGCAAAGGTCTGACCCAGGTTATGGACTGTGCCGATCTGGAGAGTTTTACCATCGGGTAGTAGGGTGTCGAAAGCCATGGTGTAATCGGCACCAGGGAATTTATCCCATTCTGGTCGTCGGGTGACTACGTAGGGGATTCCCAGCTGGTCGAAGAAACTGCTGTATATTTCTATAGCTCTCTCCACCTGCTGACGGGCACCCTCTGAATCTGTGTGGATGGTGTGTGCTTCTTTGAAGGTTGTTATCTCCCGGACCCTGATGAGGGGACGGGTGTGTTTGGTTTCATAACGGAAGGTGTTAACCACCTGGTAGAATCTCATTGGTAGGTCAGTGTGGGAGCGAACCCATAATGGGAACATGGGGTACATGGCTGTTTCACTGGTGGGTCTTAGTGCCAGTTTCTTATTTAGGGGTGTCAATCCACCGTGGGTTATCCAGTACACCTCTTCTTCAAATCCCTTCACATGGATGGCCTCTTTAGCCAGTTCATCCTCGGGTATGAGGAGTGGGAAGAGTACTTCATCATGATCTTCGTCTAATAATTCTCTTAGAAGAGAAAGGGTATGTTTTCTAATTTTAAAGCCCTGGGGCTGCCATACATGCATTCCCTTGATAGGGTAACGTGTGTCGATTATCTCTGCTTCTTCCAGGATATTGTGGAACCATTCACTGAATTTGGACATTTCTTCACCATGATTTTAATGGATAATTTGATTGAAAACCCAATATAGATAATTGGATTTCTTAAACTAATACTTCTTATTTATATTATATAAAAGAGAGACTTCTTATTTCTTTCTTATTCCTAATTTGTATCTTAATGATATCTTTATTCTTCGTTAATCTGTATTAAATTTACAAAAGAATTTAATTAAGGTTATGGTTATGGTTTATATTGGGTAATGATAAATGTTTTGAATCATAGGGATAATGGTTGAAACTTAACATATTAACAAATACCATCGAGACTGTTCTTTAGTATTCAGCACATTATCATGTGCCCCCCTATTTTCTTTATCTCCCTTATCTTAAGATTGGGATAAAATCAAAAATTATTTTATCTGTTAGCCTAAAGATCATTATAGAATTTGATTTATTTAACAAACAATGCTAGGCGTACTTATTAAAAAAAGGAGATATACATGGATTTTAATCGGGTGAAATTACCACGGGAGATCCACAGTGGCCCCGGAGTTATCAATGAAACTGGATCCATTTGCAGGGATTTAAAACTTAAAGGCAGGGTACTGGTAGCCAGCGGCCCCAGGACAATGAAAATAGCGGGAGAAAAGGTTATTGAGAGTCTGCAGGATCATGATTTTGGTGTGGAGACCATAATCATAAATAAACCATCCATGGATGCAGTTCATGAAGTTCAGGATCATATGGGAAATATGAATGCGGTCCTGGGTGTTGGTGGAGGTAAAGTAATTGACGTTGCAAAAATGGCAGCCACCCAGCTGGAAGTTCACTCAGTGAGCATCCCCACTGCAGCTTCCCATGATGGTATCTCATCACCCCGTGCTTCAATCAAAGACCAGGGTGGAAGTGTTTCCCTGGAGGCCGAACCACCCATGGGAGTTATTGCCGATACCCAGATCATTAGCCAGGCACCATTCCGACTGTTAGCTGCAGGATGTGGAGATATAATCTCCAACTACACCGCTGTCCTGGACTGGAAATTAGCCCATCGATTATTGAATGAAGATTACAGTGATTCTGCATCGGCTTTATCCTTGGTTACTGCCGAAATGCTGATCAAATCTGCTGGTGATATAAAGGAAGGTCTTATTGAAAGTGCAGCCATAGTGGTGAAGGCACTGATATCCAGTGGAATGGCCATCAGTATTGCGGGTAACAGCAGACCAGCCAGTGGGGCGGAACATAAATTCAGCCATGCCCTTGATATCATGGCACCAGAATCAGCCCTCCACGGTGAACAGTGCGGAGTGGGAACTATTATGATGATGTATTTACATGGTGGCGATTGGGAATTCATCCGGGACACCCTTAAAACTATTAAAGCACCAGTAAATGCCAGAGAGTTAGGAATTGAATCCGAATATATTATCAAAGCACTTATGGAAGCCCATAATATCCGGAAGGAGAGGTATACCATCCTTGGGGATAGGGGGCTTACTGAAGCTGCCGCCACTAAACTGGCACGTAAAACAGGAGTTATTGACGGATAAATGTTAGAACCAAAATAAAATACACCAAATATTAATATCTAAAACTAAAATTAATATCAAGCATATATAATTTAGGGGCCTGGAATTTCAATTCCATGGAGAGGATAAAGAATGATAACCCTCATCGGAAAAAACTTAGCAGAAAGAGGAATCAGATTCATGCATTACGGGGCGGCCAGCCAGTGTGAGAAGTGCCGCTTCAAGACAACCTGTATTGAATCCCTGGAAGAGGGTAGAATATACCGGGTTAAAGAGGTTAAAATCACCGAACATCCCTGCATGATTCACGATGGAGGTAAAGTCAAAGTAGTGGATGTGGACCGAGCAGTGATAAAAGCAGCTATCGATTCTAAACGTGCCTTTGAAGGTTCCAACATTGTTTTCAATCCCCCTGAATGTGATGAAGATTGTTCTTTGCGTGAATTATGCTTTCCAGAGGGACTTTACCCGGATGATAAATGTAAAATCGTAAAAAAAATGGGAAAACCAGTTGATAAGTGTGCTAAGGGACTGAACCTCACCGTGGTAATGTTAAAATATTAAATTTACCTGAATTAACCATGATTCAAATATATTTATAGTAAAGTATTGAAAGTTAGTAAAATTATTGTTTAAATGGAGATAATTCATGCATCCAAGAAAAGAAGTTGCCTGGGAAGCTGCCCAGCTAATAGATGATGCTAAAAAGGAAGTAGCCCATGAAGCAGCCATGATGGTCGAAGATGGTCAGGTGCTGGGATTGGGTACAGGATCAACCACCCATTATTTCATACAGAACCTGGGAGAAAGAATTCTTACTGAAGAGATTGAAATTATGGGAATACCCACATCCTATCAATCATTTTTCCTGGCCAAGGAATGTAACATTCCCATAACTACCCTGGATGAACATCTACCGGATCTTGCTGTTGACGGTGCTGATGAAGTAGACCCCAACTTAAACCTGATTAAGGGTGGGGGAGCAGCCCATACCCTTGAAAAAATTGTGGACTCATCAGCCAGCAAATTCGTGGTCATTGTGGATGAATCAAAAATAGTTAAAGAACTGGGTGACTTTCCAGTGCCACTAGAAGTCATGCCATCAGCCTACCGGCCAGTTACAGATAAAGTAAAACTTATGGGCGGTGTACCACAGTTAAGAATGGCCCAGATGAAAGATGGCCCAGTTATAACTGATAATCACAACTTCGTGGTGGATGTACAGTTTGAAAAGATACCCACCCCCCATGAACTGGAGACAGCCCTTAACAACATTCCAGGTGTGGTTGAAAACGGTATATTCACTGATGTTGCTAATAAGGTCCTGGTGGCCACCACTGATGGAGTGAAATCAATTAAAAAACCCTGATTAGTATAAATCTAAATACTTGTAAGACAGTTAAAAATGGAAAAATATGGTTTTGACTCCTATTTCTCATCATAAATATTTTTTTATATATTCTTTTTTAGGCATAAGTTGGAGAATAATTCATAATTAAACAAATATAAAACTTTATAATTCAATAAAGCATACAATCATAATTAGGGCATATGAACATGAATTCATAACTTAATCATACCATTTTTTTTTATTAATACTAAAGATATCCCCAGATGACTCCCACCAGAAATGTGGAGAGGTTAGCCACTAAAGATAGGAGCATGGCCATTTTATAATCAATATTTAGTAAATATTTAAGGAATAATCCCTCAATAATGATCACCAGAACCTCCAACATAATCAGATTAGAGTAGATGTAGAAATAGGTGTAGGATGCTAAGGGCAAAGTGATTGAATTCACAATAAAAGAGTAAAACAAGAGTTTAAAAGGGTATTTTTTCTTGAAACCCCAGATAACGATAAATTCAATAAATATGGTTAATATCCAGGCAATAATGAGACTGTACATTTTTTAGAATATAATATTAACTTGTTTTCCGTCTGATGATGATGAAAACTATAATTCCCAGTGCTATAATGGGCAATACAATGAAATAAATGTAATAATCCCATGAAGGCCCAGGGGATGTTGGTTCAGGAGTCTGGTTCTGACTCTGGAAAGGTTTTTCAACCTTAAGACCGTTATTATAGCCGTAGATGATCTTCTCCTTCTGGATGTCCAGGTTGTTTCCCTGGATGGACTTAATATTGAGGATTATGAGAGCTGTTTCCAGTGGATTTGCCTCATTTACATTGCCATATGTGCCTTCCAGTTTGAGGCTGGAACGGGCCACCCTACTGTCGTTTTTGAGGAATTCGCTCATCTGGGTTTCATCCATCTGATCAATCTGCACCTCATTGTACACATTTCTGGGAACAGCGTAGATGGAACAGGTACTTAACTTATAGAAACTAAATTCTGATGAGTTTAAAACTTCTATAGAGGGATTAGGTGTTCCATGTAATATAAACACGTAATCAGGATAATCCTGGATGTTGGATATTTGATAACTAAAGGGTACGTTCTTTTCCCCAGGATTGATAACATCGGCTGATGAAATCCCCATAGTGGATAGTAGAATTAACAGTAAAATCAGTATCTTCACAGACTTAGATGGTTTCATGAAAATATTTATGGCATCTTTTATTATTTCTTTTTTTCTTGTACTGAAATTTCATTGATTTTTAGAAGTATCAGAAAAATTCGTTTCACTGAACCTGTAATTTCTGATACTTTGTATCCATTAATCCATTAATTTTTGGATTATTGATGAAACAAAGAATCCCAATCCCAGAACCAGGACGATGGTTGCCCCCGAAGCAAGGTTGAAGAGATAGGATATGTAAAGCCCACCCGTGGTGAGTATCATTCCCAGTATAACTGATATGATCATCATCCGCCCCAGATGGTAGGTGTACTGTTTGGTAATGGCTGCGGGGATGGTTAAAAGGGCAATAACCAGGATCACACCCACCACCTTAATCATCACCACCACTGAAAGAGCCACCAGAGATAACAGGATGAGGTAAATTGCAGTGGTGTGCATTCCCATGACCTGGCTGAACTCCTCATCAAAGGATATTCCCTGGAATTCTCTTCGAAGTAGATAGACCAGGGTTATGATTATAATATCCAGGATGAACATGATCACCAGATCACTGGTGGGTACGGTGAGTATGCTTCCAAAGAGATAACTCATGAGATCAGGAACATACCCAGGGGTCAGGTTTATGAAAATGATACCTATGGCCATTCCCAGACTCCAGAGGATCCCGATGGCAGTATCTTCGCTAACTTTAACCTTTTTACTGGTTAACCCCATGAGGAGGGCCGATGCTATGCTGAAAGGTATTGCAGCCAGTATGGGGTTAACACCCAGGAAGTATCCCAGCCCTATTCCCCCAAAGGCTGCGTGGGATATCCCACCACTGATGAAGACTATGCGTTTGACAACCACGTAGGTCCCCACCAACCCACAGGCCACACTAACCAGAACAGCGGCCAGGAAGGCATTCTGCATGAAAGTGTATTGGAGAATTCCAGTCACTTTTATCATCTCCTAAGGTCCGGTATCAATAATCAGATTGGATAACGTAAACAAATCATTTTTATGAGATTTAACATAAATCTTTGAGAGATCGGATAAATTATTCTAGTGTTACGAATGGATACTAATACTCATTGAATTTTTTTTTAAATGGCGATTTAATGTTTTTTCAATATCCTGTGGGGTATCCCATGACTTATATACCCAATTGGACATTTATACACTGCTTGGAGACCTTCCTCTGAGTCTTCCACTGGCCCGTGGTAGTACAATTTCTGGTTCAAACAGGCAATGTTTTCCACTTGGGTGGAAACTGCCCCCACATCGTGGCTAATCAATACTATGGCCATCCTACTCTTTAGTTGAGATAATAGCTTATAGAATGAATTCTGCATTTCCGGGTCTATGCTGGCCATGGGTTCATCCAGTAAGAGTAATTTAGGTTCCCGAACCAGGGCCCGGGCAATGAAAACCCGCTGGATCTGGCCACCGGAAAGCTGGCTCATCTGACGATCCTGGTATTTTAACATTCCCACTTCTTCCAGGGCTTCTAAAACCAGGTTCCGGTCTTCATCAGTAAAACCCTTGAAGATTCCATGGTATCTTCCAGATAATGTGGTGTCGAAGACATTTATGGGAAAATCTGGGTCGAATGATACATGTTGAGGGAGGTAGCCCACTGGATTATGGGGGTTTCCAGGTTTGTTTCCGAATACCTTAACTCGGCCCTGATCTGGTTTTAGCAATCCCAGAATAACTTTCAGGAGGGTACTCTTACCACCCCCATTGGGACCTATTATGGCTAAAAAATCATCAACCTCAATGGTAAGATCAATATCCTTAAGAACTGGTTGTTTGTTGATTGTTAAGGATACATTTTCTAGTTCAACAGCTTTAAGAACCATTCTATCTACCCCCATATCTGTTAATGAACCCTAATCTGAAGTAATTTACTTACTTTCATGGTATTATCATTTTAAGTAACTGCAAACGCTTCAACAACTTTTTGCATATTTTTAAGGTAATCATTGCTAAGAGGGTCTACTACCACCACTTTACCATCAATTTCATTGGCTATAACCTTGGCATTGCTGGTGGAGAACTCCGGGGAGACAAATATAACCTTAATGTTTTCCCTACGGGCTGTGTCCACCAGACTGGCTAGGGCTTGTGGTGTTGGTTCTTTTCCATCCTGTTGGATGGATATCTGATGTAGATTATAATCCTTGCAGAAATAGGCCCATGCAGGATGGTAAACCATTATTTTTGTATTATTTTTTCCTGATAATCTTTGGGTGATATTTTTATCCAGCTCATCCAATTCTTTGAAGTAATCATCACGGTTTTTAGTGAAATAGTCCTTATTTTCCGGATCAGCCCGTACCAGGCTCTGGTAAATGTTTTCCACCATGACTTTGGCATTGCGTGGTGAAACCCATACATGGGGGTCGCTGCCTTCTTCTGATTCAGCGGTGTTGGGAATGAGCTGTATCCCGGTGGAAGAGTTAACTAGCTTCAATTGAGGGTTCATGCTGGTGAGCTTCCCCATCCAGGAGAGTTCGAATTCCACACCTGATCCTACCTGGAAGTATATCTGGGCTTCCTGAATCTGTTTCATCTGGTTAGGGAGTGGTTCGTAGGTGTGGGGGTCTGCACCGGGTGGTACCATCACCGTTACATTAACTAGGTCTCCACCCACACGTTTAACAAACTCCTCTTGAGGTCCTACTGTTACCACAACCCCTATTTTTCCATCCCGGGATCCGGTGTTGTTTCCAGGGGAAGTGTAAAGATAGGTTACAGTTAATATAATTAGAATTAGTATGAATCCTGAAATTATGATAATTTTTTTTCTTTCCATTAAGTGGCACCGGAAATGGGTTTTTATTAACCTTATATTTTTTTATTAATATTTATAAATTTTATTAATAAATATTAACAAGGTTTTTATATGATTTTATTAATATTAGGGGACATGGCCATAATTAGCGTGTCCCTAAATGAAAAACTTCTCCAAGAAATCGATGCCCTTAAAGAAGAAGTTGGTTTTTCTGGTCGTTCAGAAGTATTTCGAGCCAGCACGCGCCTTTTAATTGCAGATAATGAGGAGAAAAATAAGTTAGAAGGTTATATCAATTCCATCCTAATTTTGATCCATCCTAAAAAATCTGAAGATAAGGTAACCCAGATTAAACACAACTTTGAGGACATTATCAACACCCAGATACACAGCCACCTTCAAGAGAATCAGTGCCTGGAACTATTTATCCTAGAAGGGGATGCTGGTAGGATGAGGGAACTTTCCCGCCTTTTAAACCGTAACATCAAGTTTTTATATTCCAAACTGGTCCCCTTACCTCAGGAATAAAAAAAAAAGTAGTTTTTATTGATTAAAATAAAATTGAATAGTACTTACTTTATATTCTTAATTTTGAATATTTCTTATTTAAATAAAATAAGTAAAAGAGATGATAATCTTTACTCACTCTTTAAAAGGTTAATTAAATCTTCAGGAGTATTTACCGGAGCTTGACATGTTCCATTACCACAAACATATGCCGTGGCTGACTGGTTAAGAAGGGTTTTATCCTCCAATGAGGGGATAATCTCCTTAATAATATTATCATCAGTTGATTTGAAGATTAACACAACATTTGGTAGGTACTCCTTTCTCAAGGCCTCTATGAATGCATTAGTATCTGGTTTGTTCTTTTCCCCCAGGATGGTTATTTCAAAGGAAGGACTACGTTTGAGGTAGACCGCTGAAAGGAACATTGTGAATGCTGAGGGGGATTGCTCGATTAATGGAGAGAAATAGTTTTCAAGTGCCTGGGACACCTCCCGGAACTGGAGGTCACCAGTTAGGAGGTATAATTTTTCCAGGTTCATCATCATAACAGAATTTCCTGAGGGTAATGCAGTGTCATAGGCCTCTTTTTGCCTTACCAGCACCTGGTGACCATCATCAGGGGTGAAGTAGAACCCTCCCTTATCAGAGTCCCAGAAATGTTCCATCAGGGTGTGGTTGAATTGGAGGGCAGTTTTAAGGTATTGTGCCTTGAAAGTGGCCTGATAAAGTTCCAATAATCCCCAAATAAGATAGGCATAGTCATCTAGGTTACCATCCACTGCTGCATCATTGTCACGCCAGCGGTGGAGTAATCTTCCCTGCCGGTTGAGTCTGGTCATGATGAAGTTCACTGCTTCTCCAGCAGCCAATAAATAATCTTCTCGGTTAAATATTTTACCTGCCAGGGCCAAGGCAGCTATAATAAGGCCATTCCAGTCTGTTAAAATTTTATCATCCTTATGAGGGTGTACTCGTGACTGGCGAACCTTGTAGAGTGTTTCCCTTGCACTTTCTGCCTTCCACCATAGTTGCTCAGGGGTTATTCCTGTTTTTTCGGAAAGTTCATCCCAGGTTTGGGTTCGGTGTAGGATGTTTTTACCAGTTGCAGTCCGGGTGGCCTCATCTAGGAAGTTCCCGTCCGGGGTGATGGAGTAAACACTGGAGAGGAGTTCTCCCTCATCAGGACCTAAGATATTCATTATTTCATTCTGGGTCCACAGGTAAAATTTACCTTCCTCCCCTTCACTATCAGCATCCTCTGCAGAGTAGAAACCGCCTTCTGATGATTTCATATCCCTTAGGAGATATTCCAGAACTTCTTCTGCCTTTTCCCTGTACGGGATTTTTCCAGTGGCCTGGTAGGTCTCGGTGTAGGTAATAACCAGGAGGGCCTGGTCGTATAACATTTTTTCAAAGTGGGGGAGTATCCATTGGCGGTCCACACTGTAGCGGTGGAAACCGAATCCAACATGATCGTATATGCCTCCTTTTCCCATGGCTTCCAGGGTTTTTTCTACCATGGAAAGTGCTTCGGCCTCATGGGTTTGTTTCCAGTACCTGAGGAGGAAGAGCAGGTGGTGTGGTGTTGGGAATTTCTGGTTATTACCGAAACCAGCGTATTCCTGGTCAAAGTTTTCAAGGAGTGAATTGTAGTTTTGTTCCAGTATTCCCTCTGAAAGCATCCTTGATTTATCAGAAGATCCTTTATGACCATGTGATATTTGTTTTAGTGATATGGTCAGGTCTTCTGCTGATTTTAGGAGGTTTTCTCTTTTATTTTCCCATAGATCACGTACATTCAGGATCAGATCTCTGAGGCCAGTTCCCCGGGGTCCGGTGTCCTTGGGGAAGTAAGTTCCAGCAAAGAATGGTTTCTGGTCAGGGGTCATGATGATGGTAAGGGGCCAACCCCCTGTTCCAGTGACCATCTGACAAACCATCATGTATACACTGTCAATGTCTGGTCTCTCCTCCCGGTCCACCTTAACCGGTACAAAGACCTGGTTAATGAGCTGACCTATTTCCAGATCCTGGAAGGACTCCTGGGCCATGACATGGCACCAGTGACAGGTGGAGTAACCAATTGAGAGGAATATGGGTTTGTTCTCATTTCTGGCTTTTTCAAATGCCTCATCACTCCAGGGGTACCAGTCTACAGGGTTGTACCTGTGCTGGAGGAGGTAAGGACTTTTTTCATCTTTAAGGTGGTTAAGGGTATTTCCAGATTCTGGGGAGGGATCTTCAGACATTTTTATCGCCGATTCACATTTTTAAGGAATTTTCTGTTTCACACTATGGGTGTTTTCCTAAAACATTAGCCACTAATTTCTAAACATAACCAATAAAACACTTTTAGTGGCTGATATCGCAGAGCAGGTTATCTCCCACTCCCACATTTTCAGCTTCCACTTCCCGGATTATGGTCACAATGGACTGGACTGGAAGTCCCAGAATTTCACTGGCTGTTTTGGCAAATTTATTTACCATCTCTTTTTTCTGTTCCTTGCTCATAGGAGGAACATCAATGGTTATAACTGGCATATTTTTTTTACCTCCAAAAAATCTTTAATTTAGAGTATGTTTCTACAGAATCATAAATTTATTTAATATTATTTGAAAAAACATAAAATTACCACTAAATAAATTTACCACTAATCTTTCACAAGGGAAAAATTTCAAAAACTTACCAATCTGGATATTGTAGTATATATCTAACAGTGTATTTTAGGACCATTTGGAGGTATTCAAAAAGTTATAGATAAGTATTATCCTTGTATTCCATGGGGATCAATATTTTTAATACATTGCCATAAATTAGATAAGTATTGTAGTATTAATATAACATGTTATATTAGTACAACAAAGATTATTAATCATCCATAAAATTAGAATTTAAACTCATTCATCCATTAAAAAATAAAATAACTTTATTTGAGAATTTACTTCAATGATTCTAGACTCTTAAAATAACTGGATTATCCCAGTATAATAATTCCTCAAATATAATTTAAATAAATAGTAGGGATAGATGATTATAAGATAAAATGCATATTTTATTTAAGGTTACAGAGATTTTATTTGGATATTAACCATCAACTTCCGAGGAGGGTTCCATGAAAGATAATCCAGTAAAGGAAACAGAATCAATTGAGGCTAATAGGCGGATTAAAGAGTTAGAGGCAGCGTTAGCTAAAAAAGAATCTGAAATCGATTTTTTGAAGGATAAAATCAACACCAATCAGGATATCATCCTGGATGTGATTGATGAAAAAAAACTGCTTAAAAAACAGATCGAAGAGTACGAACGCAAAGAACTGGATATGAAACTCAACAATTACATGGAACTCCAGCGTAAACATCACAAAGTTGAACACCGCCTATTTGTAACCAAAAACCTCCTGGATGAAGCTCACAAAAAACTGGAATTTCATGCAAAGGTAATTGAGGATCTGGAAAATCGGGGGTTTACTGATTTCATCCTGGGTAGACACCCTGATAGTTACCGAGATTATAAAAAAAGGTGCTGATTAATTTTCATAACTACGATTCTCTTAAGTGTTAAGATTAAAAAAAAATAATATCCGAAGATAGTGTGATAAAATATTTACTTAGGATAAATTTTCACTTATATGGGGATGGAAAAAATAAAAAAATGTAGAAAACGGTGTAAAATGATCCAACTATATATCCCAAAACACCTAAATATAGAGTCACTAACATTTTTGTGTTATGGATATACAAAATAATTTTTTCATAAAAATTCTATTAAAATGATATAACTTTACTTCGTTAAACGTTAATATTGCGAAGTACTTTTTTTAGATCTTGTATCCTCAATTAATCCATCCCACAACTGCAATAAATATTATTTATCCATGATAAATTATTATAGTTCTTAGAGGTACTTTTCATTATTATAACTTTCCAATTTCTTTCCAATAGTAATTAATAACTTATAGTACAACTAATGAAAATTGGTAGTTACCATGTCCGGAACAACAATAATTCTCGCCATGGATGATGATTCTGAAGCTCTTAAAATCAACCAAATACTTTCCTCAAGTAATTACCACCCACTAACCGTACTTAATTGGAAAAATCCCCATTGGGAAGAACTAGATTTGGAAAGCAAGGAACAACCATCAATCTCAAATTACAGTATGGAGGATCTGGTTGATTCTGCATCACTTGATTTAAATTCAGTTGACTTAATCATAATGGACGATGAATTACAGGAAAATCTAAAGCTGAAGGCAGTTTTAGACGAAATAAATAACCTAAATGATACACCTTACATTCCTCAAATTTCCATTACCTCTAATCCTGATTTTAATACTTTAGAAGGAATTGACTTAAAAGAGAATAAAATTTGCCTATCCAGACCACTTGAATCACATGAACTCTTTTTAGCAGTTGAAAGTGCCTTTTACAAAAAGAAAATGGAAACTGCACTTAAAAAAAGCGAAGATAAATATAGGATTCTCATTGAAAACGCCGACGACCCCATAGCCATGATCAACTATCATGGTGAATTTCTCCTGGTAAATAAGAGCGCAGCAGTTTTCTTTTCCTGTGAAGAGGATAATTTCAGGGGTAAAACCATGTGGGAAATTTTCCCCCAAGAACAGGCTGATTCCCAGATGAAAAACATAAGGAAGGTTATTGAAAATGGAGAAGGGGAAATCTTTGAAAGTAAAACCATCATCAGGGATAAAGAATATTATTTCAGCACTAATATCCAGCCCATGCCTGTGAAAAATGGTGAAGTGGGTGCAGTGCAACTCATTGCCCGGGATATCACCCCCATGAAGATGGTGGAAAAGGCCCTGAAGAAAAGTGAAGAAAAATTCAGGGAAGTATTCAACAATGCCAACGATGGAATATCCCTGCACTCGGTAGATGAAGAGGGTTTACCAGGTAAATTTTATGAAGTCAACGATGTGGTGTGCCAGAGACTGGGCTACACCCGGGAAGAACTTCTCTTTATGGGCCCCAAAGATATTATTAATAGTGAAACCAGGGAACTAATGCCCAAATTAATGGAAAAATTGAAAACTGAAAACAGAGCCACATTTGAAGCTGTACAAATTACCAAAAATGGAGAAATGATCACCACCGAGATCAGTAATCATCTTTTCAAATTACAGGGAAAAGAAATGATCATGTCCATAACCCGGGATATTTCCGAGCGTAAAAAATCAGAAAATGAATTATTACGTATTTTAGCAGGGATTGAAGGTGCGGGGGATGCTATTGGGATAGGTATGCCGGATGGCTCTCAGTTTTATCAGAACCGATCATTTAATGAATTATTCGGCTACACTGTGGAAGACTTAAACAAACCCATGGGACCAGTGCAACTATTCAACGACAAAGAACTGGGAAGATACATATACCAGACCATAATGAATGGTAATAGCTGGGATGGGGAACTGGAAATGACCGACATCTCCGGAAGAGTATTCCCCGCATACATACAAGCTGACTCCATTAAAAATGAGAATAGAAGGGTAATTGGTCTAATCTGTGTCTTAAATGATATTACTGAAAGAAAAAGGGTGGAATATGCACTGAAAACCAGTGAAGAAAAGTTCCGAAATCTGGCCCAAACCGCAGTGGATGCCATTATCATCATTGACAGCGAAGAGAAGATCATATTTTCCAACAGCAGCCTGGAAAGAATATTCGATTACCGGGAAGAAGAGATACTGGGGGAATACTTGGACACCCTCATCCCCCAAGGGCACATGGAAGATTTCCAGGTTAAATTGGACTTTTTCCATCAGCATGATCGGGAGATGGGTAATGTTTTTGAATCATTTGGTCTCCGGAAAGATGGAAGTGAGTTTCCACTGGAGATGTCACTTAACACATGGAAAGCAGAGGGAGAAATATACACTACCTTCATCATCCGTGACATAACCCAAAGGAAGCTGAATGAGTTCAAATTGAAGATGAGGGAAGATATATTCCAGTTAATGGCCCGGAACATTGAAGAGGTTTTCTGGATCATCGACCCCCTTACTGGTCAAATACTTTACATGAGCCCCTCCTACTATAAAATTTGGGGAGAGTCCATTGAGAATCTTTACCAGAATCCCCGTTCATGGATTGAATCCATACACCCTAAAGACAAGGATGAATTCATATCTTATATTTTTGGAAAAAATGGCAGGACTATTAAGCACCGGGATAAGATTGAATGTAGAGTGCAACGTCCCGATGGAAAAGTGCGGTGGATAAAGGTCAGGGCTTTCCCAGTGATAAATCAAAACAAGGAAATCTATCGCAGGATTGGAATAGCCACTGATATCTCTGATATTAGAGCTATGGAAAATAATAACAGACCTATAAAATAATGCATCTTTTCAATATAGCATATCATATATTCACCACCAACTAATCAATATTAGCCGCTTAAAGCTGTTAATTTATCTTGATAAACTTTATTTTATAAATGAACCAGTTTTTTGTGATAACTTTCACATTACCTCATTAAAAATTATAACTGGTTGTGACTACACTTATTTTATTTGAGGCAATAATCCAGCAAGGTGATGGACAACATTACCCAAGAATGTGAATGTTGATCAAAACTATTCCCATATATGGATTATGCCTTATCCACCGCCTTAACGGACCCCAGTTCTGATTAGGGAGAACCCGCCGCCCTCCCTTTTCGGGACTTTTTTTCTATTTACCAATAACTATTTTAAGTTTTTAATGACCTTTAAGTACCAGATTTATCATCGTATTTCACCCGTGAATTGTATAAATGGGTTAGATGATCATATTACTATGACCTATCTAGATGATGACCTGGGAATGGTTACCTTTTCACTGATCTGCCCGGAATGCGGGGTTGCAAACCCTGATGATTCCCTAAATTGTATGGTTTGTGATCGAGATCTCACCAACATAGTACTGTTTTTAGAGGATGATTCATTTGACCTGGAATTAACCAACGAACATCTAATTGAATACCGGAAAAACTTTTGGGGTACTGATAGAACAGGTAAAGTTAATAGATATCCTTTAAGTGAAATAAGAAATATCGAATATGGTTCTCCTGTTACTCGTTTTAAATTTGATTTTAATGGTGAAAGAAAGGTTATACCGCTTAGGAAAGAGAATATGGAAATTTTGAAAGATGTTCTTCCCATAGTTATCAAAAGGAATAATATCTAAAT
The DNA here is from genome assembly GCF_002813695.1 of Methanobacterium subterraneum. Lineage (NCBI taxonomy): Archaea > Methanobacteriati > Methanobacteriota > Methanobacteria > Methanobacteriales > Methanobacteriaceae > Methanobacterium > Methanobacterium subterraneum. Next base: position 894,258 of record NZ_CP017768.1, read on the forward strand.
AGGAAAAATATCCAGTAATTATGAATTATTGATGAAATTTCTTCCCATGTTCTACTTGAGCAAAACCAATGTTTATGGAATAGATATAATATAGTGATGTGATTAACACACCCACACAGATACATTTAAATAGTATGGAAAAAAATACTAGATTGTGTGTACTACACACACATCAAAACCCCTAGGTTTCAACCTAACCTTTAACTCTATTTTTGGTTGGGACCAGAAACTTTGCTTCCAGAGATAAAGCCATTTTTCCCCCCTACAAACCCCCTTTAATCTCTGGAAGCTTTATATTTATATGGACTAAACCTAATTAATTCATTTCTTATCAATCAAACCAGTTTTCATTTTTAACTCGAAAATCAAGGCCCATGCTTCTTCTACCTGTGGTGAAAGGGTGGAAGATGCCAGTTCTATGAATTTTTCCAGTGATTCAATAGCCTCATAGTACTCATCCATAAAATTATGTGCTGAACCCTTACCTGCCCAAGCCTGAGCATTAGCCGGGTTAATTTCCGTTGCACGGGTGAAGGATTCCAGAGCCTCTTTATATTTTTTCATACCAAAAAGCGCTGATCCACGATTGTTCCAAACTTCATCATTATTTGCTTCCAGTTCCAGGGAGTGATCAAAGGAATTAACAGCCTCCTCAAACCGGGCCTGAGAAGCATATAGAACTCCTAAGTTAGACCAGGCCCTTGCATTGTCCGGTTCAAGATCAAGAGCCACTTCAAAGGATTCCTGTGCTTCGTCCTGCAATCCCACACGGGAAAGGGCAACACCCCGTATGTCCCATATTTTGCCATTATCTGGATCCAGTTCCAGTGCTTGGTCAAAATATAAAAGAGCAGATTTATAATTACCCTGACTAAAAAGCTGCTTACCCTCCTTCAAAAGAGCAATTTCCTCCCCCTTATTCTTCTCATCTTCCGGGTTATTCATAATGGGAACCAATTAAAATCACCAATTCTAATAAATAAAGATTCATTTTAAAGAATAAATAAATTTAGTCAATTTATGTATTTGCAAAGATTGAATAAATCCCATAACATAGGGTACTCTTTTTTATATCTCAGGGTATGATTAATCTTTTGTAATTCTTTACTGTTATCACATACCTTTATAGTTCCATCAATAATTCTTAATTATATAAAATAAAAATATTTGATTAGAAGCTTTTAAAAGCATTTAAGGTCATGAACCCTTTTCTCCCTAGAACCATAATCATATAAGTTTTGTGAACATAGGAGTAAGATATGGATATTTTTTCTATGTTTTTCCTGGCAGTGGGACTGGCTATGGATGCTTTTAGTGTATCCATCACTAGGGGAATGATTCTCAAATGTAACTTCAAGTATGCATTTACCATTGCCCTTTTTTTCGGGGCTTTCCAGGCTTTGATGCCTGTGGTTGGTTGGTTAGCAGGTGAACAATTAGCAGTGGTGGTTGAACTTTGGGCACCATGGATTGCCTTCATCTTGCTCCTCATAATAGGGGGTAAAATGATTTATGAGGGTTTTCAAGAAGAAGATGACGATGTGTGTCAGATATTTTCCCTGAAGGATATTCTAATACTATCCATTGCCACCAGTATTGATGCCTTTGCAGTGGGTGTGACCTTCGCATTCTTAAACACCCCTATCTTGCTCCCTATTCTTATCATAGGCCTGGTAACTTTCGCATTATCATTTATAGGGGTTTACCTTGGAAAGAGAGCAGGACACCTATTTGGTAATAAAATAGAAATCTTAGGAGGGATCATCCTAATTGGAATTGGACTCAAGATCCTCCTGGAAAACCTAATTTTTTAATTCAAAACAAATAGGGAAATAAAAATGGGTTATATTCCAAAAACAGGAAATTAAATTATCTAATAAAATCGGGAAAATATACACAAAAAAGGATATAATATAACCCAAATTTAATCAGCTTTTAATATCGCAAGGGCCATATCATCCATGTTAACCTCTGATTCCGCTGCTTTTTTCTTGAGTTCATCCACCAGTGCCTGGGGTGAAAGTTCATGGTTACTAGAAATCAATCTTCTTAGGACCTCATCACCTGAAATTTCCTTATTTTCCAGGGCTTTAACCATTCCATCGGTGTAAAAGACAATTATATCCCCATTTTCAATTTTAACTTCATATTTATCAAGTTCAATGTTCTCCAATCTACCCAGTGATTTTTCCCCACGAACCAGCTCTTCCAGTTGATTGGTTCCATTTCTGTAGATAAGTGGGGGAATGTGGGCGGCATTAACATAGGTGAAACACTTATTTTCAAGGTTCAGTTCCCCATACAAAATTGTGACAAATATCTCCGGCCCAATATCCACTGCAATCAGGTGGTTAAGATATCTCATAAGTTTTTGGGGTTTCAGATTTTTAGCCTCCCCCCGGATGATGGTTCTGGAAAGTGCCATAAGAAGTGATGCAGGGAAACTTTCCCCAGTAACATCGGCAATTACAATACCTGTTTTTTCACTGGATATGGGTATGAAGTCATAAAAATCCCCTCCAACTTCATGTGCAGGTATATTTAAGGCTGCAACTTGAAAACCAGGGATGGAAGGTAATTCTTCCGGTAGGAAGCTTTTCTGAATTTTGCTAGCTACATTCAACTCATGCTTTTTACGTTCCAGTTCATCAAAATAAAGGTCACGTTGCTTGATGGTTTCCCGTTCACGGAGGAGGTTTGAGATGATGAAGGCGAATATGAACATTCCCAGGGCATTAGATACAATTATGGGGATGGTTAGCTCTTCCACCACTGCCAGTGCCTGAGAGTAAGGTTTGGCAATGGCCAGGTTAATGAGTAGGTGAAGTGATTCCATTAAAACCGCGAACACCACCGCCCAGAATATCCCCACAAAACGGCGTTTGTTAATGAGGAAAACCACACCAGCCAGTAATCCGGCCAGTATGGTGGAAAAGGCGCAGGGGACTGCAGTAAACCCTCCCAAACTCAAACGGTATAATCCACCTATCAGACCAGCCCCCAGTCCCACAATCGGCCCCCCAATCAGGCCTGCCACCATGGGACCCAGATCACGTACATTGGCCATGGCCCCGAAAACATCCACACCGGAGTGGGTTCCGAAGATGGATATTGCTCCAAAGATAAGTATGAGTACAGCCTGATTTTTAATAGTGAATTTACCCTCCAAGACCTCGGTGAACATGCTTAAACGGCTCACAACATAGGCAATAACCACGATTACACAGGCCTTTTCCACCAGAACCAGGAGACTGTGCTGCACTGAAGACATTGGCATTTCATGAAATTGTAGAATTAATAAAACACTCACACTGCCTATAATAGCCATAATGGCATGGATGTACATTATGGGGACTTCTTCATCCCCGGCCAGGTAATTTCTGATGGTGTGTAAACGGTCTTTGAATGTGATTTTTGACATAAACTGAAACTCCCATTTTATACTAAACCCTAAAATCCATGATATAGCATAATAATATTATGATTGATGAATCTAATCTCATTATACCTTTTCTTTAAGATATTTAAATAGGATTCTATAAAAAATAGTATATTTAAACTTGAATTTATTAAATATACTTAATGATTCCCATGGACGATAAAGAAAAACTAATATCCATCCTAAAACGAATTAATGGAAGGGGATACAAGGCCTACTTGGATTTAAAGGGTAATTATGATTTTGGTCTTTTTTCACTAACTATTAAACATGTGCAGCGGGATCCCTTTGCTAGCCCATCCCTACTACAAGTAAACGTTTATAATAATTCATTCCCTGCAGAATTATATGAAAACATAACCCGAAAGATTGCATTGGAGGACTACATCTCCCGGGCATTCCGAAAAGGTGTTAATAATTCTCCAATTAGTAGGCGGGGTAGTGGTAAGAGTGGAATTTTACTTATTGACTGTGGAAATCAGGAGATACTCCAACGTAGCAGTGTAAATATCAGTGAAGATAATCTGGAGCTACGTTTTCAGTTAGGTTTACCCGCCCGGGGTAGGAGAATTATGGGTAATGAAGCTCAAAAAATATTGATCAAAATTTTACCAGAAATAGTGTTTGCTTCCTGTTTTTATGAAAACCTCCCTGTAGAGGAGGTAACTACTCATGTGAAAAGTTTTGAAGATGCTGAATATCTACGGAGTCAACTGGAAGGGGAAGGATTGGTGGCATTCATTGCTGATGGTTCCATTCTCCCCCGTGAAAGCGGGGTGTCATCCAAACCACTCCCCGGAGCTGTAACATTCAAATCCCCCACTACACTTAGAGTTTCTTTAAAAACAATACAAGATGAAATTGTTACGGGTATGGGAATCCCGGAGGGGGTTAATCTTATTGTGGGTGGAGGTTATCATGGGAAATCCACACTACTACGGGCAGTTGAGCTGGGAGTGTACAATCATATTCCAAGGGATGGCCGGGAACTGGTGATCACCAGGGCTGATGCAGTTAAAATAAGGGCAGAAGATGGTCGTCGTGTGGAGAAGGTTGATGTTAAAAGTTTCATCCACCACCCTCCAGGGATGGGGGATACCAGCAGATTTTCCACGGAAAATGCCTCAGGATCCACATCACAAGCTACCAACATCATCGAAGCACTGGAAGCTGGATCCAGACTACTGTTATTTGATGAGGATACTTCAGCAACCAATTTCATGATAAGGGATGAGAGAATGCAGCGTCTGGTTAGTAAGGATAAAGAACCTATCACCCCCTTCATTGACAGGGTAGATGAACTTTATCAGGAACAGGGAGTTTCATCGGTACTGGTAATGGGTGGATCCGGTGATTACTTCCAGAAGGCAGATACGGTAATAATGATGGACCATTATCAACCTTACAATGTTACCCTAGAGGCGCGGAAGGTAGCTGATGAAATGCCCCTTAACCGCAGAAGAGAATCAAGGGGTAAATTCACCTACAAAGAACGTTACCCCCATCCAGAATCCATAAAACCAGATAAGGGTAAAAGGTTGAAACTGGATAGTAAAGGAGTTAACCAACTGGTTATTGGCCCTGAATTTGTTGATCTTTCCCAAGTGGAACAGCTGGTTGAATCCAGCCAGACACGGGCCATTGGTTACGCTCTTTACCAGTTTTCCAAATCTAGGGAAGATTCCCTTAAAAGGAAATCAAATATATGTGAGGTTTTGGATTATCTGGAAACTAAGATGAACCAGGAGGGTCTTGATTTCCTGGCACCTCCAGGTAGAAGTCAGCCCCATAACCTTTCAAGACCCCGTAGGTACGAAATAGCAGCAGCTATGAATCGTCTGCGAACATTGAGGGTAGATAGTTAGGAATGGTTTCAACTTAGGATTTATTATATGAGTTTAGTATTTGTTTATAGAACTATGTTGAATTAAACTTGGCACATTGGAAATCGGGTTACTAGAAAGGTTATTCTTGGAAATATTATTTAACCAATGATTAACATATTTTAATTCATAAAGTGAGGGGAGGATTTCCAATACCCTCCTAATGGAGATGATTTGTATGGTTTACTGTCATAACTGCGGTACAAAAAATGATGATGATGCTGAGTTTTGCTCTAAGTGTGGGGAGCCATTGAAGGATGTTAGGGATTACGAAGGACGAAGACGTCCCCGACATCATGATGACCGTTACTACCGTGAACGACAGGAGTGTTTCGGACTTCCACATGGAAATTTAATTGGACCCCTTATAGCAGGAATCGTATTAATACTAATTGGATTGTCTTCTATTTATGGTTTTAAC